>NZ_JACEGK010000101.1:0-17592 GCF_056859195.1 Streptomyces sp. NH27 | reverse complement strand
GTACCCGGGGCCGAACCCCCGCAGCGCGCCGGCGGCGCCCCGGCGCCGCGCCCCGCCCCGTACGACGCCCCCTACGACGACCGGTACGGCGATCCGCGCGAATCCGCGAGCCTGGCCGAAGTCCCTTACGGTGAAGCCCACTTGATCGCGCGCGCGGACATGGACGCGGACGACGACATCGACCCGTACGGTGACGCCGACCCGTACGGTGACGCCGACCCGTACGGTGACATGGACGCGGACGGTGACATCGACCCGGAACCGGACGGCCCTGCCGGCAGGCGCCGCGGGGTGGCCGCCGTCGCCAGTTCCGTCGCCGACCAGGGCGTCGCCGCCTTCACCAACATCATCGTGCTGGTGGTCGCCGCCCGGCTGTCCACGGCGGCCGGCTTCGCGGTGTTCTCGATGGTCTACATGGTCTTCACGGTGCTGCTCGGCGTGAACGTCTCCTACGTCGGCCAGGCCCTCGTACTGGAGCGCGGCTTGCGCCGGGTGCGGGCCGCCTGCCGCTCCGCCGTGGCGTTCACCGCGACCGCGTCCGCCGTCCTCGGCTGGGGCATGGCCGCAGGGCTGCTGTTCGTACCCGGCTCCACCGCGCGCGGGCTGGCCGTACTCGGCCTGGTGCTGCCGGTGGTGCTCACCCAGGACGGCATGCGGTACTGCTTCTCCGCGCTGCGGCTGCCGCACCTCGCGCTGGCCGCCGACACCGTACGGCTGCTGGTCGCGGTGCCCGCGCTGGCCATGCAGCCGCACGGCGCGGACGCGGTACGGCTGGTGGCCGTGTGGGGGGTGTCCGGGCTGCCCGCGCTGCTGGTGGGCGCCGCCCTGCTGCGGCGCCGGCTGCGGGCCGCGCCCGGCGAGGTACGGCCGCCGGTGGACATCCGGCCGTACGTCCGGCGCGGCCACCTTGGCCGGCGGTTCGTGGTCGAGTTCGGCGTCGGCAACGCCACCAGCCAGCTCGCCGTGGTGGGCCTCGGCCTGTTCGCGGCGCCGCTCGCGGTGGGCGCCCTGCGCGGCGCGACCACCCTGTTCGGGCCGATGAACGTGCTGTTCAACTCGGTCACCGCGTTCGGCCCACCGCTGCTGAACCGGGTGCGCGGCACCGACCGCAAGGTGCGCGCCACCGTCGCGCTCGCCGTCGCGCTCGCCGCGGTCGCCACCGCGTGGACGGCCGTGCTCATGCTGCTGCCCGCGCACGCGGGCCGGGCGCTGCTCGGCGACACCTGGGCCGCGTCCGCCGGGCTGCTGCCCGCCTCCGGCAGCCAGTACGCGTGCATCGCGCTCGGCACCAGCGCCCTGCTGACCCTGCGCGTGCTGCGACCGCGCGCGACGCTCCCCATCCAGGTGGTCTTCTCGCTCGCCTCGGTGCTGTTCATGCTCGGCGGCTACCGGCTCGACGGCGTGCTCGGCGCCGCCTGGGGCCTGGCGCTCGGCTCCGCGCTGAAGGCCGTCGCCCTCTGGCTGCGCATCGCCGCCGAGCGCCGTACGGCAATCGATGCGCCCGACCCGGGCCAGGCCCCGCGGTCGGCCGCGCCATCGGACGGGCTGTCGACGGACTCCGCGTGAACGGTGCCGCCTCGCCCGCCAGTTCAAGGAGGCCACCCCCGACCAGGAGAGGGCCGGCATCCTGCTCGAACTCCTCACCGGCCCGATGACCGGCATCTACGATTCCGACGGCTTCGGCGCGATGAGGCACCCCTGTGGAGGTGGGCCGTGTTCAGCACCGTTCGTACCGTGATGACCTTCGCCGTGGACCCCGAGGCGTCGGCGGGTTCGGGCATTGGCGAAACGCCAAGTACATCCAGTACGAGGGCGCTCCGCTGCTTGTGGCGGCACGCGGCACGCGGCACGCGGCACGCGGCGGGCGCCGGGTGATCCGGCGTGACCTGCGGAGCAGGCCGGGCCGTCAGTCCGCGGTCATGCTGTCCAGCACGTCAAGACGGGCGGCCCGGCGAGCCGGCCATTGGGCGGCGGCCAGGCCGACCGGAACGGTGGCCAGCAGCATTGGCAACAGCTTGGAGTAGGGCAAGACAGTGCGGAGCTCTGGCAGGGTCACGGTCATGGTGGTGCCGGCCGCCCAGGCCAGGAAGACGCCGAAGGCCATTCCGATCGCCGCGCCGAAGACGGAGATCAGCACCGACTCCAGCCGTACCATCCGCTTGACGCCGCCGCGGTCCAGACCGATCGCCCGGAGCAGGCCGAGCTCACGCCTGCGCTCGAACACAGCCATTGCCAGTGTGTTGACCACTCCCAGGGCCGCGACCAGCAACGAGATCCCGAGCAGCGCGTAGAGCAAGTTGAGGGCGAAGGTGATGGTGCGGTCGAACCCGTCCCTCAGGTCCTGCTTGTTCTCGACCTCGATCACCGGGCTTTTGCCGGTGGCGTCCTTGAGGGCCTGTTTGAACGCGGGGGTTGCCCCGTTCGCGCCCTTGACCAGGATCTGCTGGGCCGGAGCGTGCGGCTGGTGGGCGGTGACCACTCCGCCCGGCAGGAGTACCGGGGCGAGCATCCGGCTGGGCGCGAACACCCCGCCGACGGTGAGGCGGGCGCCGGTCCCGTGCGGGGCGGCCACGGCCACGGTGGAGCCGACGGCCAGTCCGTGCCGGACCGCGAAGTCGGAGTCCACCAGGATCTGCCCCCGTTTCAGTGCCGTGGCCGCCCCTTGACTCATGCTCGGCCGGATCAGCTGATCGGCGCTGTCGGCGTCCAGGCCCTTCGCCTCGGTCCGCACGCCGCCTATCCGCCACTCCACATCGGTGACCGGGCTGGAGGCGACCACTCCCGGGGCCTTGGAGACCGACGTCACGATGCTCGGGTCCAGAGTGCCGGTGAGCGGGGTGACGGCGTAGTCCGCCGCCATCTCTTGGGTCACGGCACGGTCGATCGCATCCGAGACCGAGGCGCCGATCACGGTCATTGCGGTGACCAGGGTGAGTCCGATGGTCAGCGCGGCGGCCGTACTCGCGGTGCGGCGCGGGTTGCGGATCGCGTTGAGCGCGGCGAGTGAGCCGGGGGTGCCGAAAAGGCGGGCGAGCGGCGGGCGGGCCAGAGCGATCACCGGGCGGGACAGCAGCGGCAGCAGTTGCACGATGCCGAGGACCGCGAGGAGCGCCCCCGCCATGAGCGGCAAGCGCGCCGTGGCGCCCCTCTCGGTGCTGCCCAGCAGGACCAGGCCGAGGCCGCCGGCGGCGGTCAGGGAGCCGAGGAGGTTGCGAAGAAGCAGGCTTCGCCGGGTGGCGGGTTGCTCGCCACTGCTCAGCGCGGCGACCGGGGGGATCCGGCAGGCGCGCAGGGCTGGCAGGACGGCGGACAGGACGGTGACCAGGGTGCCGACGAGCAGGGTGATAAGCATGGTTGTCGGGGTGATGACCATGACGGCTCTGGGGAGGTCCGCGTCCAGGGACTTCACCCCCGCTACGAGACCGGCGCCGATGCCGATGCCGAGGAGCAGTCCGGCGGTGGAGCCGGTGAGACCGACAAGGAGCGCCTCGATCAGCACGGAGCGGGTGACCTGGCTGCGCCCGGCGCCGATGGCCCGGAGCAGCGCCAGCTGCCGGGTGCGCTGGGCCACCAGCATGGTGAAGGTATTGGCGATGAGGAAGATGCCGATGAACAGCGAGATCCCGGCAGCGGTGGTCAGCATGGTGGCCAGGCTCCTGCCGCTCTGGGCCAGCCTCTCGGCTTGTTGCGCGGCCAGCTGCGCCCCGGTCTCGGCTCGGAATTGGTTGCCGCCCGGGACCAGCGGGGTGACGGCGTGCAGTAGTGCGGTCTCGGAGGTGCCGGGGGCGGCGGTGACGTCGATGCTGCTGTACTGGTCCGGCGCCAGCGACAGCACCTGCCGGGCGCACTGGGTGTCCAGCAGGGCCAGCGGGTTGCCGGAACGGACCGCTGGCGCGTCAGAGGAGAAGACGCCGGTCAGGGTGACGCTGATGGCAGGGCCGTTGGCGGCGATGCGGACGGTGTCACCGAGCCGGTAGCCCGCCTTCTCGACGGTGCCCCGGTCCAGGGCGACCTCGGTCGCGGTGTGCGGTCCTCGGCCCTGGAACATCGGGTAACGCGCATCGTTCCCGGCGGCATCCGGCACGAAGTTGGCGCCTGTGCTTCTCATGATGTCGCCGATCATGTTGCCGTTCTTGTCCGCGATGGCAGCGGTGCCGCTCACCACCGCGCGGGTCCCGGCGACTCCCGGCAGCGCGGCAATCCGACGGACGGTTGCCTCTGTGAGCCGGGCGGAGCTCTTGGTGCTGTTCTGCCTGGCGCTGGAGGGGAGTCCGGCGGTGTCGTCGGCAACCTGGACCGAGATGCCGGTGAAGTCCTTGCTCCGGCTGTTGTTCGCGGCTTGGTGGATGCTGTCGGAGAAGATCATGGTGCCGGTCATGAAGCCGGTGCCGAGCAGCACGGCCAGGGTGGTCATCAGGAGCCGGCCGCGGTGGGCCAGGACATTGCGCAGTGCGGTACGGAACATGGGTGACGGCCCCCGTCAGCCGACGCGGTCGAGTCGGCGCATGCGGTCCAGCACACTGCCGGCGGTGGGCGCCCGCAGTTCGTCGACGATGCGGCCGTCGGCGAGGAAGACCACTCGGTCCGCGTGGGAGGCGGCCACCGGGTCGTGGGTGACCATGACGACGCTCTGGCCGAAGTCGCGCACGCAGGATCCGAGGAGCGCCAGGACCTCCGCGCCGGCGTGCGAGTCGAGGTTCCCGGTGGGTTCGTCGGCGAAGATGATCTCGGGCTTTCCTGCCAGGGCGCGGGCGCAGGCCACGCGTTGCTACTGTCCGCCGGACAGTTGGCCGGGGCGGTGCTTCAGCCGGTCGGCCAGGCCCACCGCGTCGACGACCCGTGTCAGCCAGTCCCTGTCGGGCCTGCGCCCGGCGATGTCCCCAGGCAGCGTGATGTTCTCCATCGCGGTGAGCGTGGGCACCAGATTGAATGCCTGGAAGATGAACCCGATCCTGTCTCGGCGCAGCCGGGTCAGCTGTTTGTCCTTCAGGTCGACCAGCTCCACATCGCCGATCGTCGCGGAGCCGGAGGTCACGCTGTCGAGCCCGGCCATGCAGTGCATCAGCGTGGACTTGCCGGATCCCGAGGGACCCATGATCGCGGCGAACTCGCCGCGCGGAAACTCCACACTGACGTCGTCAAGGGCCAGGACCCGGGTCTCCCCCTCCCCGTAGACCTTGTGCAGCCCACGGGCTCGGGCAGCCGCCGCGTACGTGGTCGTCGTCATCGTGTCCATCACCATCGGAGTCCTCTCGGTGGAGCTCGGAACGCCGTCCACGCTCGCCCAAGCCGGGTCCTGGGGGCGTCCGGCCCTCAGCGGACCCGTTGGGTGGTCCGTAATGCCGCAGGCGTACGCCTGTAGGGCGACGCCGAGAGCCGGGTGCCCGCCTACGCTCGGCCTGTGGAAGAGATCAAGCCCCGGCCGCCGCTGCTGGGACGCATCCCGCCAGGCGCATGGCCGGTCCTCACCTGGTGCGCGGCCCTGCTGTTCGCACTGGCCCTGTGGCTGCTGGAGCAACAGGGCGGGCCCGAGGCCGCCCCCTTCCTGCAGGGCCCCTGGGCCGGCCTGGCGCTGGCCGTCGGCCTGGCGCTGCCGCTCGCAGCGGCCCGACGCCGACCACTGCCGGTCCTGGGCCTGGTCCTCACCGAATCCCTGGCGGCTGCGGCGCTCGCTCCCTGGGCGTGGGCCCTGCTGCTCCCGACGGCGGACATACTGCTTCTCTACATCGCCGCCACCGCCGACCGCAGCCGTCGCACCACTGCCATGGCGGCCGTCGCGGTCCTCACGGCGCAGATCAGCGGCTGGCGGATCACGAACGGAGGCTGGGCGCACGGTGTGACCGAGGCCGCGGTGCCGATCGCCTCGGTCGCCCTGGTCTCCTGGACGCTGGGCAGCTCGATCCGCCAGCGGCGCGAGTACGCCGAGCGGCTGCGTGAACAGGCCGCCGCCCAGGCGGTGCAGGCGGAGCGCCTGCGGATCGCCCGGGAGCTGCATGACACGGTCGCCCACAGCGTCGGAGTGGTCGCGATCCAGGCCGGTGCGGCCAAGCGGGTCATCGAGACCCAGCCCGAGGGAGCCTGCAGAGCGCTCGACGCGATTGAGCTGACCAGCCGGGAGACCCTCGTGGGGCTCCGCCAAATGCTCGGCACGCTGCACCGGACCGAACCCGAACCGGTGACGGGCATGGCAGGCGTGGACCGGCTGAAGCAGGGCACCGCCACGGCCGGACTCCACGTAAAGGTGCGCTGGCAGGGCACGAGACGTCCGCTGCCACCCGACACGGACCAATCGGCATTCCGCATCATCCAGGAGTCATTGACCAACGTGGTCCGCCACGCGAACGCCCGCCACTGCCAGGTGAACGTCGACTACCGCACCGGCGAGCTGGCCGTCGAGGTCGTCGACGACGGCACCGGCGCGCCGCCCGACGCCGAGACCGACGGCACCGGCTACGGCATCACTGGAATGCGCGACCGAGCAGACCTGCTGGGCGGCGAGTTCAGCGCCGGGCCGCGCCCCGAGGGCGGCTTCCGGGTGACAGCCAGGCTGCCGGGATGACCGTACGCATCGTCCTCGCCGACGACCAGCCCCTCGTACGAGCCGGCCTTCGCATGGTCATCGCCGACGCCCCCGATCTGGAGATCGTGGGCGAGGCCGGAACCGGCACGGAGGCAGTCCGGATAGTCAGGGAACTCCGGCCCGACGTCGTCGTGATGGACATCCGGATGCCCGGCATGGACGGCATCGAGGCCACCCGGATGATCACCACCAACGCCCCAGCGCCGCGCGTACTCATGCTCACCACCTTCGACGACGACAACAACGTCTACGCCACGCTCCGGGCGGGGGCCAGCGGATTCCTGGTCAAGGACATGGCGCTGGACGACATCCTCACCGCGACCCGCGTCGTGGCCGCCGGCGACGCCCTCATCGCGCCGAGCGTCACCCGCCGCCTGATCGAGGAGTTCGCGAACCGTCCCGCGGCCGCGGCCCCTCCGCAGCGACTCGACGGCGTCACCGAGCGGGAACGCGAGGTGCTGACACTCGTCGGGCGCGGCCTGTCCAACAGCGAGATCGCGGCCGAGCTGTTCATCGGTCACGCCACCGCCAAGACCCATGTGGCGCGGCTGCTGACCAAACTCGACGCCCGCGACCGTGTCCAGCTCGTGATCATCGCTTACAGAGCGGGCCTGGTGTCGTCCTCACCATGACCCGGCAGCAAGCAGGTCAGCCCAGGTCTGCGATCTGGCCCACCGCCGCTTACGACAACGAGGACGCCTGCGGGCCTGGCTGTTCTCGATCGCCCCGGCCACCGTGGACCTCAGCCGCCACACTTGTCCCGTCTCATTCGATCTTGCCGGTGACCAACCCCGTGACCAGTGCGGATGCAAGGACGTGTGAGAAAGGTCGAGGCCGGAATATCGGTTGGCGTTGTCGCTCGCCGAAGTTCACGACGACCAGTCTCAGATGATCTTGTCGCTCGGCGTGGGATGGCCAGTATGGTGAGGCGGCGCCACGCGGCGCCCAGGTTGTCGGTGTCATCGCTGCGCACGTAGATCACCGAGCGGACGACATGCTGCGGCTGGGCGCCGACCGCTGCCAGAGCGGTCAGGGCGTTTGCCGCGACCTGGTCGATCTGCATGTCGAGGGAACCCGGGCCGACGAGGGATCCATGGCGGTCGAGCGGGCACTGTACCGCCAAGCAGGCGGTCCGGCCAGCCTCGACTACGGTGATGTGGTGGTAACCGGGCGTTTTCGTGCAACTGGTCAGGGTTGATACGGGTGATCTTCGCACTCATGCCCGCGACTCTGGTGGACCCGCTGCCAACACGCACCGTGATTTGCCTTCCCGAAGAACTACGGCGGCCGGCCCGGTCGGTCGTCTCGCGCCTCCTGACCAGATCACTCCGTCACGGGTAGGCACTCGGCGAGCAGGTCCACGATGTCGCGCCAGGCTCGCTGCGCGTGCCGTGGGTGGTAGCCGACGCCGGGACGCACGGTGTGGTCGACCGACGGGTGGTGGAAGGCGTGCAAGGCGCCGCCGTAGACCACGAGGCGCCAGTCGACGCCCGCGGCCTGCATCTCCGCGGTGAACGCGTCCCGTTGGGCGGGCGGCATGATCGGGTCTTCCGACCCGACCCCGGCCCACACCGGGCAGCGAATGCGCGCCGCCTCACCCGGTCGGCCCGTGATAGTTGCGTTGACTGTCCCGATCGCGCGCAGGTTGACGCCGTCGCGCCCGAGTTCCAGCCCGACGGCGCCCCCGGTGCCGTAGCCGATGGCGGCGATCCGGTCGGGGTCGGTCCGCGGTTCGGCGCGCAACACGTCGAGCGCCGCATGACCGATGCCCCGCATCCGGTCGGGGTCGGCGAGCAGCGGCATGCAACGGGCCAGCATCTCCTCGGGGTCGCCCAAATAGCGCCCGCCGTGAAGGTCGAAGGCCAGCGCTACGTATCCCAGCTCGGCGAGAGCATCGGCCCGGCGGCGCTCGACGTCGCTGAGCCCCGTGCCCTCCGGCCCGAGCAGCACCGCGGGCCGGCGGTCGACGCCGGCCGGGAGTGCGAGGTGCCCGATCATCGTCAGACCGTCGGCCGGGTACTCGACCGTGCGCGTTGTGATCGTCGTCATGAGTCTGGACGATAGTGATCGTCGAGCCTGGCCGGACCTGTGTTCACCGCTGGCAGAAGAGCGCGGGTGTGCCTCTGAAATGCGGCGATAGCTCACAAGATCCGTCACAAACCCCGTTCCCGCGGCAGCATTATCGGATCACCTGCCCTGGCCACGGTACGTGGACCTACCATCGAATACGTCACGCCCTGCGCGTCGTGCTCGTTGATGAGCCGGTCGAAGACCCGCTTGACGGTGTGCCGCTGCTTGCGCGGCGCGTCCAGGTCCTCCCGCAGGATTCCGTCGATCGTCGCCTTGAACGCATCCAGGCGCGAGCCCCGGGGCGGAAGCTGCTTGCGCGGTGCTGGCCACACCGACTCCAGCGCCATTGTGACCGTCCGCCGGCCCACTTCGTACTTGGCCGACAAAGCCCTGCTGGACAGCCCTTCGGCCCGAGCGTCATGGCGGATCGCGGCGCGCAACTCGACCTTCGCAAAGGGCACTTGAGCCATCCAGGGCTAGCCGATGCACTCCGATACTCCCACCGTAAGGCCCTCAACGGAGTCGAAACTCACCGAGCCAGACCTGCTCGCCCGCCCGGAGAACACCGTCACCTCGATCGCGAAGCTCTCGGCGTCTCCAGGAACACGATCGACAACTACGTGCCCGAGCTGAAGGGCGGTCGCCTCGCACTCGCTGAGGCGACGAGCACGCCGGAACTGCCCCGACCCACAAGGCCCGAGGACTGATCACCGCCGTTTGCGGCCGGTGACACGGTTCCTACCGGCACCCCCTGTCGCTAGCGCAGCGCCCTGCGCGGGTCCTTGCTGAACGTGCCGACCAGTGCCAGGCAGAACAGGGCGATGCCGATGCGGCCCGCGGCCTGGAGGAGGGGGCCGCGCAGGAGGATGAAGGAGTAGCCCGCGGCCATCGGTACCACCACGGCCGCGAGGGTGCCAGGGCGGCCGCCCTCCAGGGTGCGGCGGGCGTAGCGGATGTCGGTGCGCGAGCAGGCGTACCCGAGCAGGAGGAACCCGCCGGTCATGCCCAACGGGCCGAAGTCCAGCCATAGTTCGGCCCACAGCGGGGACGACAGGTTGGTGTTGGTCATGCCCATCCAGCGGCCGACCAGCACCCCGGAGTCCAGCGGCTTGCCGTGCCACACCGAGCGCGGCACGAAGAAGAAGACGTCGGCGGCGAGTTGGCGCCCGTGCGCGTGCCCGGTGCCGGACTCCACGTAGGTCAGGGTGTTGGCGAACATGCCGACCTGGTCGTAGTCCTTGATGGTCAGCGGGTCGAGTACGGACGTGGACTGCACCGGGTGGTAGCCGCCCGAGTTGTAGCGGAAGCGGTCCAGGAACGGGAAGAGCAGCAGCGCCGCGACGACCCCGCCGACCAGCGCGGTGCGGTAGACCGCGGGGCTGCGCGGGAACGCGGTGAACAGGATCGCGAAGACCACCGTCAGGAACCAGTAACGCGGGTTGGAGATCGGGTTGTTGACGATGACGTTGATGATGACCAGGCCGCCGAGGGCGACCAGCGCGGGCAGGTTGCGGCGGGCGCGGCGGGAGGTGGTCATCCAGCGGATCAGGATCAGCAGCGCCAGCAGCGCGGGCACCGTGCCGAAGCCGCGGATGAACGCCGAGCCGACGTGGCTGTCACCACTGGCGCCGGTCAGCCCGCTGGCCTGCACGGTCTCGCTGATGCCCTGGCGGCTGGTGAAGAACACCGCGGGGCCGCCGAGTCTGATGATGCACAGGGCGCTGCCCGCGTACGCGACCAGGATCAGCAACCACAGCCGGCGCCGGGCCACTTGCGCCTGCGGGCGGGGCCGCCGTAACCGGTCCGGCGGCTGGAACCGGGCCGCCAGCGCGCCCACGTCGTAGGCGACGCAGCCGACCAGGGTGAGCGAGATCGCCAGCACCGTGTCGGAACGGGCACCGACCACCGGGGTCGGCACCTGCCCGATCACCTCCTGCGCGAGCGGCGCCACCCCCATCGCCACGTAGACGAACAGCCAGAACGCGCCCTGCACCAGGCGCCGCCGCCGGGTCAGCGCCATCGCGCACAGCCGCCCGCCCGCGTAGCAGGTCAGCGCCAGTTGCAGCCAGAACCCGGCGTCGCGCAGGCCCGGGCCCGGCTGCGTCAGGACGTAGCCGGGCAGCAGCACGACCAGCGCGATCACCAGGGGTAGGGCCAGCGCCCGCGACAGCACGGCCCGCCGCACCCCGCGGGTGATCCCGCGCGCCCACGCCTCGCGCCGGCCCGGCCGTGGACGGCCGCCAGGCGCGGACCGCGCATCCTGCCCGTCCCGCGACACGTCGAGCGCCATGGCCCCCCTTCCCCTGCGGCCTGCGGCGAGTCTAGGCCGCACGGGCGGGGCAGGGGCGGGTACACGAGGGTCGGCCCGGCCGCCAAGGACCGGCACCGGAATTTGCGGCCGGGTCAGGAACCGTCGAACGCCTTCTGCAGCACGGCGATGTCGAGCTTGCCCATCTTCATCATCGCCGCCATCGCGCGGTCGGCCTTCTCCCGGTCCGGGTCGGTCAGCAGCGTGCCCATGACGCTCGGCACGACCTGCCAGGACACCCCGAACCGGTCCTTGACCCAGCCGCACGGCCTTTCCTCGCCGCCGCCCTCGGTCAGCCGGGACCAGTAGTAGTCGACCTCGGCCTGGTCGGCGCAGTCGATCTGGAACGAGATCGCCTCGCTGAAGGCGAACTGCGGCCCGCCGTTGAGCCCCATGAACTGCTGCCCGTTGAGCGTGAACTCCACGGTGATCACGGTGCCCGTCTCACCGGGACCGGACTCCGTGTAGCGGCCGACCACGCCGCGCGAGGAGTCCTTGAACACCGACAGGTAGAAGTCCGCGGCCTCTTCCGCCTGGCCGTCGAACCACAGGCACGTGGTGAACTTTCCGCTGGTCATCGCTTCCTCCGTGGTCGTAGGTGGTGTGCGGTGCGCCGTGATCCTGCCGGCCCGCCGCGCTCTTTGCCCCACCTAGTACGACGGATCGGCGGCGCGAAACTCATCGGTGCGCGCGCCGCCGGCCGCATTCGCCCGCGATGTCAGCCCTTTCGGCGGAGTCGGCGGACCAGCTTGCCGAGTACCGCGCGTGGCGTGGCAGGGGCGGACGCGGCCGGGGCCGGGACGGGCGCGGGCGGTGCGGGGCGCCCCACGCGCAGGGACAGGTCCTGCTGCGGCTTGGTCCAGTACGGCGCCACCGTCCGCCCCTCGCCTTCCGGGTGCGGCCGGGCGGCCGGGGGCGCGACCAGTTCGGGCAGCCGCCGCCCGCCGAGCCGGGCCGACTTCGTCCAGCCGAGGGCGGCCAGCCGTACATGGAAGTCCCACGCCCCGTCCGCGAGCGGTCGCCCCGACACGACACGAGCCGGGTCCAGGACGGCGGTGCCGGTGACCGTCACGGTCTCGGCGCCGTCCCCGCCGTCCCCGCCCGCTTCCGCGGCAGTCCGCTCCACCGTGCACGCCGTCTCCAGCGGATACCGCGCACCCGTCTCCCGTTCGCGCAGCACCAGCGTCGCCGTCACCCGCCCGGCGCGGGCCGCGCCCGCCAACTCCTGCTCCCCGAAAGCCTCGTACAGCGCGGGCGACACCCCCGAGGGGGCGAACCGCTCCTGCCCGGCGGCGAGTTCGACCGGTCGCCCGTCCGCAGCCAGGGTCGCGGCGAACGTCACCGCCAGCGTGCCGTCGTCCCGCCAGGCCACGTCGCGCAGCGTCGGCAGGCACGTCAACGTCCGCTCCCAGCCGACGAGTTCGACCAGTTCCACGGTCCGCTCGGCGCGGACGAGCGACAGCATCACGCGCCGGTGCGCGGGCAGTCCCTCGACGGCGGTGGCGGACGCGCACTCCTCCAGCGTCCGCCTGACCTCGGCGAGCAGTGCCGCGCGCTCCGCCTCGTCCGCGTCGAGCAGCCGGGGGCCGCTGATCCGGTCCAGCACCTCGATCCGCAGCCAGCGGCGGTGCAGCCGGTCGCGGGCCGCGCCCGGCTCGGTGAGCGCGTCGGCCGCCGCCATCACCTCGCGCAGCCCCGCGTAGTACGCCGCTGGCGCGGCATCGGCCGGCTTCCGCGTGGGGGCGTAGGAGCAGCAGACGTACGACCCGAGGACGGCGGTGCGGCGGGCGTGCAGCAGCGCGGCCACGGTGAACGCCTGCTCGTCGAAGGGGGCGGTGGACGAACCGAACCGCAGGCCGTGCCGGCGCACCATGGCGGTGTCGAACAGCTTCTCCGCGGTCAGGCTGTCGCCCAGCGGGTCCCGGGACAGCTTGGCGTCCGGCCGATCGCGGGCGTACAACTCCTTTGGCACGGACCGCCCTTCGGCGCCCGCCAACCTGCCCGCCACCACGTCGGCGTCGTGCGCCAGGCCGTACGCGTGCAGGCGGCGCAGCGCTTCGGGGGCGAGCCGGTCGCCGGCGCGGAGGAAGAACAGGTACCCGCCGCGGGCCTCGGCCGCCGCAGCGTCGCGCGGGTCCGTCTCGGCCCGTACGACGCGTACGCCCGCGGGCGGCGGCTCCGGTACGGCGTCGGTGGGGCCGGCCGCGACCAGCACCTCGACGGTGCCCTCGTCCCAGTCCTGCGCGGCCAGCGACGCGAGGCTCGCCGCCACCTGCTCGGCGTCGTCGACCGCGCGGACGATGACGCTGACCCGGGTCCCGGCCGGCAGGGCCGGCTCATCGCCGGGCGCCACCAGCAGGACGACCGGGGCGGCCGTATCGGCCCCGGTTTCCGCCTGCGACGGCGCGGCACCGACGCGGAGCCCGCCGACCGCCGCCGTCGGTACGCTCGGCCCGCCGGCCGGCGTCGCCAGGTCGGTCATGCGGTCCAGGCCGGGGCCCAGCACGCGGACCTGGACTTCCCAACTGCCCGCGTCCGGTGGGTTGCCGCCGGCCGCGCGGCGCGGGTCCACCGTCGCCGTCGCCCGGATCACCGGACGCAACCGCTCCACCCCGTCGGGCCGGGGCGGCAGTTCCTCCCAGACGACCTCGATGTCCCGTGGGAGCATCCACTTCACGGCGGTGCCGCGGTGGCGCAGCAGGACATCCACCCTGAAGCGCGCGAGGTGTTCGGTGAGGTCCACCGGTTCCAGGCCCAGGCCCTCGGTCAGCCGCGGGTCCAGCAGGTACCTGCCCTCGCGCCGCTCGACCGTCAGCGGTGTGCCCTCTTCCCCGTAGCCGAAGGACGCGTCGAACTCCAGGCGCAGCCGCTCACGATGGAAGAAGGCGCCGGTCAGCGTCGCGTCGGCCCGCAAGGTGGCGGCGCGGCGCGCCAGCGTGAGCAGGTCGGCGGTGCGCCCGGCGCGGACCAACTCGGCGCGGGGGCGCTCCAGTCCGACGAGCCCGTCGTAGACCTCCGGCGTCAGATAGTCGGCCGCGACTGAGCGCAGCGCTTCCACCAGCCGCTCGCGGTAGTCGCCGTCCGGGTAGGCCGGGAAGATCGGTTCGCTGAGGTACTTGACCATGTCGGCCCGCCAGAACCGGCGCAGCCACGTGTCGCGTACGGGCCCGGGTTCGGTCTCGGCGAGCAGCGCGTCGAAGATCTCGCGGAGGTTGCCGGCGTAGGAGGCCGGGTCGAGCCGGTCGGGCGTCGCGTGCCCGCCGTCCTCACGTTCGAGGTAGTAGTAGCAGGGGTAGTCGCCGACGATCGACACGGCCTCGGCCCGCAGCACCGCCGGCACCATGAACAGCAGGTCCTCGCCGACGTAGTGGCCCACCGGGAAGCGGATGCCCTGCTCGCGCAGGAACGCCGTGCGGTACATCTTGTGCACGGTGAGGCTGTCGTGCAGCGCGGCCGTCCGGTAGGTCACCGACTCCCGGTTCCGGCTCATCAGCGCCTGCGGCGCCCCGCGCAGCTTGTGGGTGATCGTGACCTTGCCGATCACGATGTCCGAACGGTTGCGGCTGCCCATCGCGTACATCCGCTCCAGGGCTTCCGGCCCCAGGCTGTCGTCGTGGTCCACGAACTGGACGTACTCGCCCCGCGCCATGTCGACGGCCACGTTGCGCGGGTGCCCGGGCCAGCCGGTGTTCTCCAGCCGCACCACACGGAAGAGCGGGTCGGCGGCGGCCAACTCCTCCAGCCGGTCAGGGGTGGAGTCGGTCGAACCGTCATCGATCAACAGCACCTCGAAGTCACCGCGCGCCATCGTCTGGCTCTTCAACGCCGCGATGAGCGGCTCGATCAGCGAACCCGTGTTGTACGTGGGCACGATGACGGTGACCTGCAAGGGCACGCTACTCTCCCCGAATTGTGACAACTCGACCGAATGGGTTCATCCTACGCGCGGCGGACCGGCCGGCCGCGCCACGCCGACGCCGATACCCGACGTCGCCGCCGCACCGTGCGCGCGTGCCGCGCGAACCGGCCACCGCCTACCAACCACCCGCCCCCGGCCACCGGCTACTGGCGTCGCTCGCTCCGCGTGGGAGTCTCGACGGGCGTGGCCGGGTTCTGGTCCGCCGAGTGCTTCTTGCCGTGCCCGGTCGTGGACGCCGGCGGCTTCCCGCCCGCCCGCAACTCCGTGGGCTTGCCCTTGTCCTTGCCCTTGCTCGCACCCTTGGTGACGTGCCGCGGCACCACGTCCTGCGGGAAGATCAGCTGCTGGCTCTGCCAGGTCAGCGCCGCCGGCATCTCGCTCGTCCAGGTGCTGAAGTTGTGCACGCCGTGGTCGGGGAAGATCGACGCGGTCCGCATCGGCGGCTTCGCCATCTGCAGGAACTCCTGCGCCTTCGGGTAGATGTGCTCGTCCCCGTGCTTGCTCGCGGCGACCAGCACCGACACCTGCGGGATCGGCAGGTGCTTCAGCCGCCAGAACAGGTCGTGGGAGTCGATCCGCTTCTGCCGGGCGAGGCCGCTGCCGAACAGGTTGCCGGTGGTGATGTCCTGCTTGATGACGAAGTCGGGGGACAGGGCCACCGCCGAGGTGAAGACGGTCGGGTCGCGCATGGTGAGCTGGAGCGCGCAGGTGCCGCCGGAGGAGTAGCCGAGGGCGCCCCAGGCGGTGGCGCTGTGGCCGACCCGGTAGGTGGCCTTGAGCGCGTCCGGCAGGTCCTTCGCCAGGAACGTCTCGGTCTGCGGCCCGCCCGGCACGTTCACGCACTCGGTGTCGCGCGGCGGCGCGATCGTCGGCCGGATCTCCACGATGATCGTCGGCTGCATCTTGCCCTGCTTCATCAGCTGCTGGGAGATCTGCCAGACCCGCAGCCCCTGCGCGAGGTTGTAGATGCTGCCCGGGTAGCCGCTCATCGCCAGGATCACCGGGAACCGCTGGCGGGCGTACGCCTTCTGGAAGTACTGCGGCGGCAGGTAGACGAACGCCGGGTCGATGACGCCGGTGCGCCGCCCTATGACCCGTACCGACTCGACCCGGCCGTTGGTCGAGGCCGGGGCGCTCGGGATGCCGCTGACACCCTTGAGCAGCGAGGTGTCGCCCGGCTCGATCAGGGGGGTGTTGCTGGCGACGGAGGTACCGGAGCCGTCCGGGCTGAGCGCGACCGGCGCCGTCTTCCCGGTGCCGAACAGGTCGCTCCACGAGCCGTAGAACTGGTAGTCGGCGTTGACGGCCGCGAGCAGCGTGGTGACCGTCACGAGCTGGGTCACGCCGATCACGGCGAACCGTGCTGTGACCGACAGCCACCCGGTGCGTGCGAGGCGCGGCCATGTCCACACCGTGAGCACCACGCATACGGCTGCCAGGCCGGCCAGTACGTAGGCCGTCGACCAACTGGTGAGGCTCATGTCGCTCCCCCCTTTTCTTTCCGTTTCCGTACGGTTAGAGGGCTGAGGGACCCAGTGCGTTCCGTGCGAAGAGTGTGACGATGTTCAAACGGTTCCCGATCACCGGGATGCCCTACCCCGGACGCCCCCCGCGGCTAGGGTGAAGCGACGGTGTCGGGGGCGCCGGGGCGGCGCGCGGCGCCGTACCAGGGGAAGCGGCACAGGGGGAGGCGTCGCGTACGTGAGAGTCCTGCATGTGGTCACCCTGCACACGCCCACCAACGACTTCGGCGGTCCGACCAGGGTCGCGCTGAATCTGTCGCGGGGGCTGCGGGCCAAGGGCGTCGACGCCCGGATCGCCACGCTCGGCGACGGCTTCACCGGTCCGCTGCCCACCGAACTCGAAGGCGTGCCGTCCTTCGTCCACCAGGCCCGGCACCTGCTGCCCGCGTTCGAGGTGAGCGGGATCACCTCGCCGGGGCTGCTGGCGAAGGCGCGCCGCATGGTCAAGGGCGCGGACGTGGTGCATGTGCACCTGATGCGGGACCTGATCACGCTGCCGTTCGCGCTGATCGCCCTGGAGGCCGGGGTGCCGCTGGTGGTGCAGACGCACGGCATGATCGACCCCACCGAGAAACTCTTCGCCAAGGCCGTCGACCTGCTCGGCATGAAGCGGGTGCTGCGCCGGGCCGACGCGATCCTGCACCTCACCGCGATGGAGCGCGACGGCGTCCAGGCGGTCGTGCCCAGCGCCCCGCTGACGACCTTCCACCGCCTCGTCAACGGCGTGGTCCGCCAGGACCGCCGCCCGCCGCGTACCGGTGACCGCCCGCCGACGATCCTCTACCTCGCCCGCGTCCAGAAGCGGAAACGACCCGAGGACTTCGTGGCCGCGATGCCCGCGGTGCTCGCCGTCCACCCCGACGCCCGCTTCGTCCTCGCCGGACCCGACACCGGCGACCTCACCGGGCCGCTGCGCGCGCTCGCCGCCGAACTCGGCGTCGGGCACGCCCTGGAGACCCCCGGCCCGCTCGGTCACGACGACGTGCTGCGCCGCCTGCGCGACGCCGATGTCTACGTCCTGCCGTCCGTGGTCGAGCCGTTCGCCGTCTCCCTGCTCGAAGCGATGTCCGTCGGCGTCCCCGTCGTGGCCGCCGCGACCGGCGGGCTCTCCCCGGACATCGAGGCCGCCGGCGCCGGCGTCACCACCCCCAGCCGCCCCGACGCCGACAACGGCCCCCTCGTCGCCGCCGCG
>NZ_JACEGK010000100.1:0-17719 GCF_056859195.1 Streptomyces sp. NH27 | reverse complement strand
GGCGCTCCTTGAGGGTGTCGGCCAGGGCCTGCTCCAGCGGCCGGTGCGTGGCTGGCCCGTACACGCGGGTGAACAGGCCCATGTCCGCGGTGAAGGAGGCGATCTCGTTGGGGCGGGCGGCGGTGTGGGTGATCGTGCCGCGGCCAGCGGCTCGGATGACGGCCTGGGCGAGGTCGCGGACCGAGATCGCGTGTCCGGAGCCGCAGTTGACGACGGGCAGCAGCGTCGGTCCGGCCAGGATGCGGGCCAGGATGGTGACCGCGTCGTCGATGTGGGTGAGGTCCCTTGCCTGGGCACCGTCGCCCTCGATCGTCAGCGGCCGGTCGGCGGCGGCCTCGTCCAGGAAGGCGGGGACGACGGCGTCGGGGTCCTCGTGAGGGCCGAAGGTGTTGAAGAACCGCACGATCCCGAGCTGGCGGCCGGCCTGAAGGCGGGAGCGGTAGATGTCGGCCAGGTGCTCGGTGGCCGCCTTCCCGGCGGCGTACGGGGAGCGGGGAGCGTGTGGGGCGTGCTCGGCGAGCGGGCCGGTCTGCTGGCCGTAGACCTCGCAGGAGGAGGCCAGCAGCAGGCGCCGGGCGCGCGAGGCGGCGAAGGCGTGGATGACGTGCCGGTCGACGGCGACGTTGTGCTCGAACCCGCCGACCTCGAAGCTCTCGGGCACGGACTTGTGCGCGGCCAGGTGCACGACGGTGTCGCAGCCGTCGAGGTCGGCGGGGATCAGGTCGCGGACGTCGCGGACCTGGAGGCCGTCGGGGCGCGGGCGCGGCGAGGTGACCGACAGGTCGTCGACTGCGGTGACGGTGTGCCCGGCGCTGCGCAGCGCGCCGGTGAGGGCGGAGCCGATGAAGCCGGCGGCTCCGGTGATCAGCAGTTCCACAGCAGGGCTCCCTGGGTGTGGGGCGGAAGGATCAGAGGGTGTTCAGGTAGGCCGCGAGGCCGGCGGCGCCCTGGTAGTGGTGGGCGCGCAGGCCCAGGCCGGTCGCGGCGGCGGTGACCTCGGCGATGTCGTCGACCAGGACGAGCCGGCTGCGGGCGACGCCGTGCTCGGAGGCGACGTGGTCGAAGAACGCCGCCTTCGGCTTTGTCGCGCCGATCTCGTGGGAGCAGTGCACGGTCTCCAGGACCGGGAGCTGGTCGCGGTACAGCGCGCGCCAGAAGTCGGCGTGCAGGGTGTTGGTGTTGGAGACGCCGACGATGCGGTGGAAGCGGGCGCGGACCTCAGCGCGGCCCAGAAGTTGGACCAGGTCGGTGTCGGCCCCGTGGTAGATGGCGTTCCAGCCGGCGGCGATCTGCTCGTCGCTCAAGCGGTGCAGGCCCAGGCGCTGGCGCAGGTGGCCGAGGTAGTCGGCGGGGGCGATCTCGCCGCGTTCGAAGGCGTCGAAGGGGCCGTCGATCTGCCAGCGCTCCCGCAACTGGTCGGCATCCATGCCGGCCGCGTCCGCCCATGCGGCGAGCGCGGACAGGAAGCTGTAGCTGAAGAACACGCCGCCCATGTCGACGCACAAGACAGGCCGTTCGGTCTGGTCGGGCTGGTCGGGCTGGGGGTCATGCGGGGACACGGGTGCGCTCCGGGAGGGTGAGGAGGTGGCGGTAGCGATCGGCGATCGCCGTGCGGCGCGGTTTGCCGGTGCTGGTGACCAGCCCGAGGTCGGGCCAGGGCTCAGGCAGGACGCGGACGGCCGCCAGGTCGGACCAGGGCACCTCGCCACGGCGCCGGGCTTCCTCGGCGCGCGCGAGGAGGTCGTCTTCGAGCGCGGCGATCCGCTGCGGGCTCCAGGCGGCGGCGCGGGGGGCGCAGACCAGGGCGACGGCACGCGGCAGGCCGGGGCCGAGCAGGCACGCGGCGGCCACGTCCGGGTGGGTGAGCAGGTGCGCCTCCACCGGCTCGGGGCTGATCATCTCGCCGCGGTCCGTCTTGAACGACGAGGCGAGGCGGCCGGCGAGGTGGAGCTCGCCGTCGGCCGTGACGCGCACGAGGTCGCCGGTGCGCAGCCAGCCGTCGCGGCCGGTGACCGGCCGAAGGTGCGGCCAGCAGTCGACGTACCCGGTCGCCAGGTTCGGCCCGCGCAGCCGCAGCTCGCCGTCGGCGGTGACGTGGAAGTCGACGCCGACCGGCTGGCCCAGCCCCGGCTGCGCCGCGTCGTGGCTGTGGAAGGCCGGGGCGGTGGTCTCCGTCGCCCCGTAGGCGCCCATGATCCGCAGCCCGGTGTGCTGCGTGAGCTCGGCGGCGACCGTCCGGTCCAGGGCGGCAGCGCCGTTGACCGCCGCGCGCACGCCGGACAGCGCCGTACGCAGGTCGGCGTCATGCACACCGTCGGCCAGGCGGGCCCAGACCTGGGGGACGCCCAGCAGCGTGTCCGGCCGGTGGGCGACCAGGTCCTCGGCGACGCGGTCGGGAGTGGAGGCCACCACGGTGGTGCCGTACAGGCACATCAGGGTGTGTCCCATGATCCTTTGGGCGACGTGGGAGACCGGCAGGTAGGCCAGGGTGCGGACCGGCCGGTGGGTCCACTGAGCGCTCCAGGCGCGCACGCCGCGCACCAGCGCCGCGTCGCCGAGGACGGCCGAGCGCGGGGCGCCGGTGGTACCGGAGGTGAAGACGACCGCCGCGGCTTGCTCCAGCCGGGCCGCGGCCCAGCGGCGGGCAACCGCCCGCCACTGCACCGGCGTTCCGGTCGGCCGGTAGCCGGCCTCGTCCACCCGCAGCAGGAGCGTGCCGGTCCGCCGGACGGCGTCGGCGAGCGGATCGCTGCCCGCCGTGTCAGTGGGTGGGGCAGTGGTGTCGATGACGGCGGCCGGGTCGAGGACCCGCCACACCGCGGCCAGTTGCTGCCCGGTGAGGTCGGGCAGGACCGCGGGCACGCCGCCGGCCAGGAGCACCGCCAGGTCGGCGACGCTGAACAGTGGGGTCGGCCCGGTGCGCAGCAGCACCACGCGGCCGGCCACCTGGGCGCGGGCGCGAAGCTGTTGGGCCACCGCCAGGGCGCGGCCGAGGACCTGGTCGAAGGTCCAGACGGTGCCGTCGAGGTCGACGGTGGCGGGCTGCTCGCCGGGCTGGCCGAGGAAGCACTGCAAGATCCGGTCCCGGTCGGCCATCACAGGTCCTTCGCCGCGGCCGTGGTCAGCTCGTACGCGCCGGCGAGCTGGCGGCCCCGGTGGGCGACCAGGGCGTGGCGGGAGATCGTCACGGCGTCGCGCCAGCAGCCCTCCAGGCCGCTGGCGCGGTGGACGGCCGCGGTGCCGGCGGCGTCGAACAGGTCCCGGCACACGTGCTCGGCGGCCTCGGCCATCTGGCAGCAGGCCGAGCGCAGCAGCGCCCGCACGTCGTCGGGCACCTGCCCGGCCAGGGCGCTGTTCCAGGCGGCTGTGGTGGCGCTGTCCAGCAGGGCGGTCGCGGCGCGCAGCCGGCCGTCCGCGCGGGCGAACGCCGCCTGGGCCATCGGCTGTTCGGCGAGCGTGCCGACCGCGTGCCGGGTGTGGGAGCGGGCGGCCAGCCGGGAGAAGGCGTTCAGGGCCCGCTCGGCGGTCGCCTGCGCCACCGCGGCGATGCACCCGGCCATCAGCCCGTAGAGCGGGTAGCGGAACAGCGGCGCGTCGACGTGGGGCTCCTCGGTCAGGCAGATGCCGTGTTCGAAGGGCACGTCGGTGGCGCAGGCCACGGTGAAGGAGGCGGAGCCGCGCAGGCCCAGGGCGTCCCAGTCCTCCTCGATCGTCAACTGACGGCGCGGGACCAGCCACCAGCGGGTGGCCGCCACACCGTCGTCCGGACCGTGCACGGGGGCGGCGAGCGCGGCCAGCGTCATAGCCGGGGCCCCGGTGACCAGCGGCCAGCGGCCGTTCAGGCGGACACCCCCCTCGTGCTGCTCGGTGGAACCGACGGGCAGGGAGGATCCGGCGATCACCGGGCGGGAGCCGGCCAGGCCCAGGGCGATCGCAGGGTCGAGGCGGGAGAGGAACGCGCCGGCCGGGGCGTGGATCGCGGCGACCCACCCGGCCGCCGGGTCTGCGGCCGCAACCAGGTGCACCGCGTCCAGGATGCGCGGCACCGGCCACTGAAGTCCGGCGCACTGGGCGGGCACCGCGACGCGCGGCACCACGGACTCGGTCACCGCCCGCCACACCGTCGGGTGCAGCGTGCCGTGGCGCTCCCCGTGCTCGCGGTGCTCGGCAGCCAGACGGCAGAGGGCTTCCAGGGTCTGCTCTCCGGCGGGGGCGGGGTGTTCTTGGACAGCGGTCATCACGATCTCCACTCGGAATCTGGAACGACGAAGCGGGTGTGGGGGCGGCCGGGACCGCGGTCAGGCCGGACGGTCGGGCGCGCCGACGGCGGCGGTCAGCAGGTCTCGCAGGGCGGTGGCGACCGCGACCAGGAGGTCCTTCGAGAGCCAGCCCGGGCCGACCTCGGCGGCCAGCGCGGCGCCAGCGGTGCCCACCAGGTGGCAGGCCAACCCCGCGGCGTCCGCGGCCGGGAGCCTCTGGGCGAGCAGGCCGGCCGCGACGCCGGCCAGCACGTCACCGGTCCCGTGGCGGGCCAGCCCCGGATGCCCGGCCGGCACCTGCCAGGCCCGGGTGCCGTCGGTGATCCGGTCCACGTCCCCCTTGGCCACCACGACCGCCTCCATCTCGCGGGCCAGCCCGGCCAGCCGCACCGCGTCGGGAGCGGCGTCGCGGCCGGGCGGCCAGGAGCCGGGCAGCAGCGCGCGGGCCTCGTGGCGGTTGAGGAGGACCAGGTCGGCGCCCAGCGCCCGGATGCGGCACCGGGCCGCGGGGCCGCCGCCGAGCGACCCGTCGACCACCAGCGCCGCGGACCGGTCCTGCCAGCGGGCCTCGACCAGGGCGTCGAGGACCTGGCCGGCCTGCGGGCTGCCGCCCAGGCCCGGGCCGACCAGCCACACCAGCCGACCGCGGGCGCCGTCCGCCGTCAGGCGCTCGCCGATGCGGGCCGACAGCTCGGCGACCGTTGCCACGGCGGCGGCGTCCAGCTCCGGGCCCGGCACCCCGATCAGGTGCGCCTCCAGCACGACGTGCGCGGCTGCCGGTCCCGGCGGCGCGGCGATCCGCACGCCGTGCACCCCGGTGCGGCGCGCGGCCAGGCCGGCCAGGAACGGCGGCGCGGCATAGGCGCGCGAGCCGCCGATCACCAGCACCAGCCCGCCGTCGCCCTTCACCCCGCCGCCGGCCACCGCAGCCGCGCGCTGTGCCGCTGCCCGCGCGGCGGCCTGGTCCACGGTCACCGCGTCCACGCCATCGCCCCCGTCCCGGCGAACCCCCGGTGCACGCGCCCGCGACTCGCTAGGCTCGGAGCCCGAAGCAGACCGTCGGCCCGGCGCGGCGAGCGCCCGCGGGCCGCACCGAGGAGAACCCTGTGACCGCACCCGCCGTCCGCACCTGGCCGCAGCTCCTCGCCACGCTCCTGCGCGGCGAGGACCTGACCGCGGACGACACCCGATGGGCCATGGGCGAGGTCATGAACGACGCCCACGAGCCCGCCGCCTTCGCCGGGTTCCTCGTCGCTCTGCGTGCCAAGGGCGAGACCGCCGCCGAGATCTCCGGCCTCCTGGACGCCCTGATGGACCGGGTCGTGCCCCTGCCGGTCGAGGGAACGGATGTCGTCGACATCGTGGGCACCGGCGGCGACGGCGCGCACACCGTGAACATCTCCACCATGGCCGCGGTCGTCACGGCCGCCGCCGGCGCACCGGTAGTCAAGAACGGCGGGCGCTCCGTGTCCAGCAAAGCCGGCTCCGCCGACGTCCTGGAGGCCCTCGGAATCCCCCTGTACCTGGGGCCGGAGCAGGTCGCCCAATGCCTGGGCGACCTGGGTATCGCCTTCACCTTCGCCCCGGCCTTCCACCAGGGCCTCAAACATGCCTCGCCGGTCAGGCGCACCCTGGGCGTGCCCACCGCGATCAACTACCTGGCGCCGCTGACCAACCCGGCCCGCCCCGGTGCGGCCCTGGTGGGCTGCTCGAACCTCGCGCTGGCCCCCGTCCTGGCCTCCGTGCTCGCCGAGCGCGGCGCAAGCGCCCTGGTGGTCCGCGGCCACGACGGCCTGGACGAGATCACCACCGCCGCACCCACGGACGTGTGGACGACCACGGCGGCGGGCGGCGTGACGCGGACCTCGTTCGACACCCTCCGCTTCGGGCTGGGCCGACCCGCGCCGGACGCGCTGCGCGGCGGCGACGCCGCCTACAACGCGAAAGCCGTGCACACCATCCTCTCCGGTGCTCCCGGCGCGGCCCGCGACGCGGTCCTCGCCAACGCAGCCGGCGCCCTGGTCGCCCACCGCGGCGTCGTCACCGACGCTGCGGTGTTTGAGGACGCCTTCGCCGAAGGCCTGGACCGGGCGCGCGCCGCGGTGGACAGCGGCTCCGCCGCCACGCTGCTGGAGCGGTGGGTCAAGCTCGCCACCACGCTGTCCGAGCAGTCCGAGCCCCGCTGACACGCCGTTCACCGCACCGACCCGTCGTTCAGCAGCGGGGCCCGGCGCGACCATGCGCGGACCGCGGCCCACCGCTTCGCCACGCGCGGGTCGGCCACGTCGCGGACCAGCGCAGCGAACGCCTCCCCCCGCTGCTCCGGCACCCGCCCGACGACCCCGGCCGGGTCCGCGGAGCATCCGGGGTAGGCCGCCTGCACCGCCGCGAGGGGTGCGTCGAGCACCGGGGCCCCGGCCGGGCTGCAGGCCCAGGCGGAGGCCACCAGCTCTGCCCGCTCCCGCCACGGCAGGAATGCCGCGAGCTCCCGGACGACGTCGAGCGGGTCGTCGCTGGTGTGCACCATCGTCAACAGGCGGTTCGGGCTGCCGGCCACCGACCGCAGCGAGTCCGCGGCCCGGCCCACGGGGTCGTTGCGGCCCTTGAGCTGCGTCAGTCGCCGCGCCGGGTCGCCGTTCGGGTGCCGGTAGAGGACCAGCAGGCCGGGCCCCATCGCCGCCATGGCCTCCAGCAGCAGCAGGCGCTCGGCGGTCGCCCGTGTCAGCTGCCACCACCACAGCGCCCGCACCCCGCCCCGGTCCAGGCGCACCGGGCACGCGCCGACCGGGACGAAGCCATCGGCGGCGATCCGCTCCAGTACGTCCCAGGCCGCTCCGGCCGCGATCACGTCCGGTCGCAACCACAGCAGCCCGGTCTCACAGGCGAAGCGCAGCGCTCCGCCTTCGCCCAGCACCCCGACGAGCGTCGCCCAGCCCTCGCGCAGCAGCGGATCCGCGAGGTTCTGCGCGGCCTTCGCCGGCTCCCCCGTGAGACGGTCCGCAGGAGGTTCGGGCATATCACCCCATGCGGTGACCTGGCCGGACACGCCGGTCTCCTCCACACGCGCAGTCACTGCAACGCCCTCCCCTGCCGTCCACACGCATTCCTCAAGCCCGACCAGCACACCGCGGCCGGAACGAGCGGCACAGAGGTCACTGGCGTGAAGAGGCGTGAACAGGAGGCGGAATCGTGAAGTGGCGTGAAACCCCGATCAGTGCCGAAGTCACCTGCTACAAGGGCCCGTCCAACCGGCGTCCGCCGGCTTCGGCGCCTTGGCCGGCGCGCACGGTGGCGAGCCAGCGGTTGTAGGCGAGCTGGTAGCGGCGGCCCGCCTGCGGTGAAGGGAGCACCGGCAGCCGCGGCTCGGGCGCGCAGTCACCCGCCCGCCACACCGGGCCGACCGGGGCGTAGGCGGGCGCCGTCGGCTGTTCGCCGTCCCAACTGGCCACGGTCAGCCCGGCGGACGCAAGTGCCGGGTCGTGGGTGGCGTCGACGAGCACCCACCGGTGTGCGCGCCGCACCTCAAGAGCGGTGTGGACGTCGAACGGCGTCGGCAGGAGCGCGACTTCACGCGGCTGCTCGGGCAGCCGGTACAACCAGCGCACCAGGCGGGCGTCGATCTGCAGGCTGTGGAAGGCGGCCACGAGGAACTGGGCCTTGGCCACGCAGTTCCCGCGCCCTACGGTCATCAACTCCTCGCCGGTGGTGGCGCCGTCCGTCGCGTACGGCAGGTCCCGCGCCCGCGTGAACACCTCGATCAAGGGGTCCATGCCCAGCCTCCCAGGTCGCGTACCGGCAACGTCCAGGAGTCCGATCGCGTTGGCGGCGCCCGGGTGGCTGCCGGCTGTTTTCGTACGCTGCCGTTCGGCATCGGTCAACCGTGGGATGCCGCAGGGGACATCCCCCTGGTCCTTCAGTTTCAGGATGTAGCAGGGAGTTGATCGAAATGGGCGGCGCCACGCTGGCGGGCCGGTACCGGCTGGTGGGCCAGCTGGGGGCCGGCGGGATGGGCGAGGTCTGGAGCGCGGTGGACGAACGGCTCGGCCGGCGGGTCGCGGTGAAGCTGCTCGCCCGGCCCGGCGATGCGGCACTGGCGGCGCGGCTGCGCCGCGAGGCGAAGGCGGCGGCCCGGATCAACGACCGGCACGTCGTGGCCGTGCACGATGTCGGCGAGGCCCAGCTCGAGGGCCAGGCGGTGGTGTACCTCGTGATGGAGCTCGTGGAAGGCCGCCCGCTCGACCAGGTCGCGGCGGCGAGCCGGCCGGCGGTCTCGGACGTCGTGCGCTGGGGGCTGCAGATCTGCGCCGGCCTGCAGGCCGCACACGCGGCCGGCGTGGTGCACCGGGACATCAAGCCCGCCAACATCCTGCTCACCGCCTCGGGCGAGGTAAAGCTGTGCGACTTCGGGATCGCCCGCGACGCCGATGCCGTCGGGCACACGCTGACCGGCGTCGGCAACGTCGTCGGCACCCCCGCCTACATGTCCCCCGAGCACGCCCGCGGTGAGGCGGTCAGCCCCCGCAGTGACCTGTACGCGCTCGGCTGCGTGCTGTACGAACTGCTCACCGGCGCGCCCCCGTTCCGGGGGGAGGGATGGCAGGTGCTGGGCCAGCACGCGAGCCGGGAGCCCGCGCCGGTGCGGGAGCGCCGCGCTGATGTGCCCGCTCCCCTCGGCGCGCTGGTGGCGGCCCTGCTCAACAAGCAGCCGCGACAGCGCCCCGCCTCCGCCGCCGAGGTCGCCGAGCGGCTTCGGGGCACTGCGGCCACGGCGGAGGAGACGGCCCTTGACGCCGGTGCCGCGGGCGCGCCTGCCCTGCCGTCGGCGGCGGGCCGGCCGAGCGGCGGCACCGGGGTGGCGGGACGCGCCGGGGTGCTGGACGCGGTGGTGGTCGGCGGGCAGCTGGTGCTCTTCAGTCCGCTGCCACTGCCCGCCGCCGCGGCCCTGGGGGTCGTGGCGGGCGGCGTGGTCGGGGCCGGGTATGCGCTGGAGACGCGGCAGGAGGCTGCCGGCGCGGCCTCGCAGGAGGCGCTGCCATTGTCGGCGGTGGGCGTGCTCTTGGCGCTGGTCATCGCCGCGGCGGTGATGGTGGGCCTGCTCGCGGGGAGCCCGGCGCCGTGGTGGGCGGCGGTGCTGGCCGGCATGGTGACCGGGCCGGTGCTGGTCGGGTGCGCGGCCGCGATCCGCTGGGCGGTCGAGGTGGGCGTCGTCCGCGGCTCCCTGCACGCCGATGCCGCCTGCACCGCGGGCATGCTCAGCGCCGTGGTGACCGCCGCCCTCGTCGCGACCGGGGCCCATGTCCCGGTGCTCGTCACGCTCCTGGCCGGCGCGGGGACCTGGGCGGTCATCGCTGGGGCGGCCGCGGTGGTGCTGCCCGGGCCCCGGGCGGTGCGCCCGTAGCGGCGGTCCAGGTTCGTTCTTCCCGCACAACGACCCGTCCCCCGGCGCGTGGGCGCCGGGGGACGGTGTGTCTTCAGTAGCGGGGACAGGATTTGAACCTGCGACCTCTGGGTTATGAGCCCAGCGAGCTACCGAGCTGCTCCACCCCGCGTCGTTGTGCCCTGACTCTACGGCATGGCGCGGGGCGTTCCTAACGGATATGGCCGTGGTGGGGTGAGGGGCTGATGTGCCGGGCCAGGGCCATGGCGGCGCATTCGATCTCGCGCTCGATGGGGCTGCGGTGGTCCGGCGTCCCGTCGCGGTCTCCCGGCTCGCGGTACAGCGCGCGGGCCGCGCCGCGGCAGATGAGGTGGGTGCGGTGGGCGCCGGTGGCGTAGCGGGTGACGCGGATGGCGAGAGCGGCGCCGGGCCAGTGCTCCAGGGCGCCGTTGACGACGGGCTCGTCCGTGGGCACGACCAGCAGCGGGCGGCCGACGCGCCGGCCGACGAGAGCGAGGAGTCCGGCGATGTCAGTCCGGTACGGCAGGTGCAGCTCGTCGACGACGCGGCGGGCCCAGTCCTGCTCGGCCGCGGCCGGGTAGGGGGTCGATCTCAACGGGGCGCCTCCTCGAATGCGCTGACGGGAGGCGCTCCATCCTGCCACCGGCGACGTGCTTCCTGGGCCGGGGGGATGGGCGGGGTGCTACTCGGAGCGCAGGGCGTGGGCGTAGCGGGCCCGCAGCGGCTCGAGGTCGGGATCGCCGAACGCGGCGCGCAACTCGGCGAAGGTCTCTTCCTTGTCCGCGCCGAAGCGGGCGATATCGCGGGCGTAGGCGTCGGGGGTCAGGAAGGAGGGCGGGGAGGCCTTCGTGTGGAACTTGTCGGCGTACATCACCAACTTCTCCTCGCGGGTGACGGCCGTGTAGTCGCCGGGCGGGATGGGCAGGTACTGGCGTTCGATGTCCTGGCGGGTCAGGCCGACGCCGGTGTGGCACGAGCAGATGCGGGCGATCTGCTCGTGCCAGCCTTCGGCCTTGAGGATCGCGTGGCCGGCGACGCCGTGCCGGATATAGGTGCCGGGTGTGATCGTGCCGTCGGGCCGGTAGAGGGTGTAGACCCCGATGTCGTGGACGAGGGCGCCGATGCGCACCAGGTCGTGGTCGACGTCGAGCCGGCCTCGGTCGGCCAGGTCCAGGGCGAGCGCCGCGACGATTTCGCAGTGGGTGTGAATGAGCTCCAACGCCGCAGGTGTCGGGGCGTGTTTGGTGTGCAGGGCGCGGGCGTCCTCGACTGTGGGCCAGGTCACGCCGTGATCGTACTGCTGTCGGTCCCGCCCGGATCCGGGGTTCATCCGGTTTGGCGCTGGAGGGCGTAGGTCCGCTGCCGGGGGAAGTGCGTGACGGTGAAGCGGTGCTGGACGAAGGCGCCGGCTGCCGCCGTGATCGCGGGCAGCATCCGCTCCTGGGCCTTCACGACGACACCGGTCTCCTCATACCAGCGCACCCGGCCCTGGGTGAGGCGGGCGGAGACCAGCCGCGCGGTGTGGCAGCGCCACCCGGTGGTGTTGTGCGCTCGAAGGAAGGCCGCGGCCTCCTCGGGCAGGTGCTCGCGGGCGTCCGGGCCGTAGCCTTCGCGCAGCCCGAGGCCCACCAGGACCTCGGTGCCGCCCGGCGACGGGTTGCCGAGCACCCTCCAGCCGGTCGCCGTGGACAGCGCGCGCACCGCGGCATGGCAGGCCGCGATGCCCGGGGTGCCGTGCGTGCGGCTGGGGTCGCGGTAGAGCAGCATGTCGGTCACGGCCGCGGCCCGTCCCGACACGAAGGCGGCCGCCGGCCAGCCGGTGGTGCGGGTCACATCGGTGAGCGCGTGCCGAACCCGCTCGAGCGGGACCGCGTCCGGCAGGCGCAACGCCGCCGTCCAGGCACCGTCGGCGGCAGCGACCTCGACGTACGGCGTGTCGGTCACCGGTCGGCGTGGTCGGCGTCGCCGAGCCAGGCGATCCAGCCGCCGTCGTCGGCCCGGCCGAGGTGGGGCTCCTCGGGGTCATGGTCGGCGGTGCGGGCACAGATCCGCCCGTGGGCGCCGTGGCGGGCGGGACACGTCCGTATCAGTTCTTCGAAGTCGAGGGCTGACAGGTCCTCGGGCAGCGCTGCTCCCATGGCGGTGGCCCGCATCTGCGCGCCCCGGCGGCGCTCCACCTCCTCCCGGCGGCTGTCGTGCAGCCGCGCCCAGCGCGCTGCGGAGTCCTCGCCGTCCGGGGAGTAGAGGCACTGCTGCTCGTCGAACTCCACGAATTCGTCGAGCAGCACCATGCCCACCGACTCCAGCAGGCTTCGGGAGCGGCGGTTGGCCTGCTGGGTGACGGCGACGAGGGGGCCGGCGTCGGGGGCCGCCCGGTCCCACCACTGGATGGCGGCGCCCGCGGCCTCCTGGCCCAGCCCGCTCCCCCAGGCAGAGGGCAGGAGCTGGTAGGACAGCTCGGCCCGGCCCTCGCAGCGGTGGTCGGGGGTGATCGTCACCAGGCCGATCGCCTCCGCGCCGTGGGCGGGGACAATCGCCCAGGTCCCTGGTGTGCGGGGGTACTCGCGCTGTCGCCGGGCCACCCGCTGCGCGCTGGCCGGCCCGCCGAGGTGGGCTCGGACCTGAAGGTCGGTCAGCAGCGCCGCGACGATGGGCGCGTCGTCCGCGGTGACCGGCCTCAGCAGCAGACGGGCGGTGCGCAGTTCGGCAGGCCACTGGCGCTCAAGGGCGGCGGGGACGGAGACGAGCGCCACCGGGTCAGCCCGCCACTGCCAGCGGTTCTGGCCCGCCGCCGACAGCTGCGCCGTGGGCGTGAGCGGCGCGGGCCGCCTCCAGCAGGCGGCGCCACGAGGTGACGTTCGGCCGCCGTCTGAGCAGCGACCGCCGCTCCCGCTCGGTCATCCCGCCCCACACGCCGAACTCGTAGCGGTTGTCGAGAGCCTCGGCCAGGCATTCGGTCCGGACGGGACAGCCGAAGCACACCGCCTTGGCACGGTTCTGGGCGGCTCCCTCCACGAACAACGCGTCGGGGTCCACTGACCGGCACGCCGGCCGCTCCCCGGTGGTATCCGCCTCCCGCACGGCCGCGCCCCCTTCTCCCGCGCTCCCCTCAAGCGGCCGACCGGCGGCGGTAGGCCGAGAGGGTGACTCTACGGCTCGCGGGCGCGGCGGCGGTACTGTCGCTGCGTCGCCGTCACGCTTTCGGGTGATCCGCGGCGATCGAGTCACCCCGCGCCCTAGGGTGGCGACGTGTTCCCGCTCGGATTGGAGATCCCGTGACCGGCCCGGCCAAGGCCCCCTCCCCCGCTGCCGAGGACCGGCCCGCGGCGGCCCGCTGGCGGCGGTGGGCGCTGCTGTTCGGCCTGCCCAGCGCCGCCATCGCCCTCATCGCGGCCTGGCTCATCCGCCCGAACGGCCTCGCCTCCACCGTGGTGGTGGTCGTGATCGCACTCGGCGCGCTGGCCGTGTTCGTCGCCACCATGCCGCGCCGGGCCGGGCGCACGGACGCCGGCACCGGCTCCGCCTGACACCGAGCCGGTGCGGACACCGCGCACCGGGTTGTCGGTGGGTCTTGCCATGCTGGTCAGGTCATGGTGCGGGAGGTGCGATGAGCGAAACCCGGGGGCGTGAACGAGTGCTGCACGCCGGGCTGGTCGCCAGCAGTGCGGCCGTCGTGCTGAGCGAGGTGCTCGGCGGCGACCAGGTGGCGGCGGACGACGTGGACCGGCTGGCCGAGGAGGGACTGCTGCCCGACGTCGGGCAGCTGCGGGGGCGGGCCCTGTACGAGGGGTCCGTCTGTCGCGAGCCGGGCCCGCAGCTGGTGGACCGGCTGCGGGCCGTGGTCGCCGAACGTGTGGAGTGGACCGCCGCCTCGGTGACTGTGCGCGAAGCCGCGGTGCTCTGCGCTCTGCGGCCCTCCCAGTTCGAGGCCGCGGCCTCGGATGCGGGCCTGCGTCCGGGACGGCGGGGGCGGTGGGGGCGTTCCGCGGTGGAGGCCTTCGCCGAACAGCAGGCCCCGCGGGTACGGACCACGAGGACGCTGGGCCCCGAGCAGAGCGCCCGGATGCTCTCCATCCGCCGCAGAGAGCTGGACTACCTCGTCGAGGCCGGCCTGCTCGTGCCCGCCGGCCGGAACGCTGAGGGCACTGTGCAGTTCGCCGTCGGCGCGCTGGAGGCCGTCGCCGCCCTGCCGCTGGAGTGGGAGCGGGCCTCCGCTGCCGCGCCGCGCCGTCCGTCGCCGTGGGCAGAGCTGGCCGGGCCCGCCCCAGAGCGCGCCGCCATGGTCACCGCGTTGGTCGACCGGCTGCGGTCGGCCGGGGTGCAGGCGTGGGCGCGGCACAGCCGGGTCGCGGACCGCTGGACGGTGGACTGGGCGCCGCTGCCGTCCGGCGGGCCGTACGCGGGCGAGGTGGCCGCCCTCCTGCCGGGCCGGCTGGCCCGAGCCCTTCAGGCACGCCGTCTGGTCCTGCTCGGGCCGGTCGGGCAGACCATGCACTGGGCGCACGCGATGACCCGGCCAGGCGCGGCCGTGGTGATCGACTGCGAGTCGACCGGGCTGCAGGCCGACGCGCGGGTCGTGGAGGTGGCGGCGGTGGATGCCCACGACAGCCGGCTGCTGTTCGAGTCCCTCGTCCACCCGGGCACCCGGATTCCCGCGAAAGCGACCGCCATCCACAAGATCACCGACTCGATGGTCGCGCACGCCCCCTCCTGGGACCGGGTAGTGCAGCAGCTGGCCGCCGCCGTCGGCGGTCCGAAGGTCCTGCTGGCCTACAACTCCTCATTCGACTCCGGGCTGATCCGGTCCGACAGCCTCCGCGTCGGGGCGGACGCCGGGCGGTTGGCCTCCCCCGCCGCCTGGGAGTGCCTGATGAAGAAGCGCTCGGTCTGGCGGAGCACCCGCAGCCGGCTCAAGCTGGGCGGCGGCCACCGGGCGCGCGGCGACGCGGAGGCGGCGCAACGCCTCCTGCACACTCTCACCCAGCCTCCGCCCGGAGCCCTCGACGCCCCGCCGATCCGGACGGCTACGGCTTCTCCCGCTTCGCGAACACTGGTCTCCTACAGTCCGGTTGAGGCCGTCGGCCCGGTCGCTTCGTGATCCGCCGGGATGTTCCACGGCTGGCCCAGGACCCAGGCAGTGGCCGGAGCCGCACGGACGGCGGACCGGCGCGGTTCCCGCTGCTTGCCGATCCGGCCCTGGCTGCTGACCCAGCCGTAAGAACCCGCCGCCCGCGCCGGAGCCGCTGCACCGCCGCGGCCGAACGGCACTGCCTGGCCCGACCGACGGCCGACCGGGCGTCCACACCGCCGAGCGGTCGCGCAGCCGACCCGCTGCCAGGCCGTGCTGCCGCACCGGTGGTGCTCCTAGACTCCGCGCAAGCTTGGGAGACCGATGTCATGACGACGACCACTACGGCCGCGGTCCCTTCGGAGTACCACCTCCGTCTCGCGGGCAAGGACGCCGGCGCCCGCGCGATTCTGGTGTGCGAGCGCTATCCCCGGCACGCGACGGCATGGCATACCTCAGTCGAGCTGGCCTACGCGCTGGCCCTCGCGGAGGACTCGTCTCTGGCGCCCGACACGGACGCGCTCCGTACGGCGCTCGCGCCGCGAACGGCTGCCGCGCTGGCCGCTGCCGACACCATGTACCGGCCGCTGGACGAGGCCGCATATGCCGTCACCGGGCTACTGCCCGCACAGGCGCACGACCGGATGGACACCTACCTCGCCCGGGCCGAAACACCCTCCGGGGTGCCGCTGCCCTCCGCCGTGCACACGATCATCGAAGGCCGCCTGCCCAACCCGCTCTCCGACTACAGCGACCCCCGGGGCCACGGCCTGGCGGTGGCCCGGGGCATCCTGGCCGATCAGCTCGGCATCCCGGCCGACTGATTGCACGTCACGAAGGGCGCTGGAATTCGCCGAAGGCGGGCCCTTCCTGATTCTCCGGACGCAGCACGCCGTCGGCGCTACTTCCGGCTGGTGGCCCGTGACCTGCTCATACAGGGCACAGGAACCGGCACGTGACAACCGCGCCACCCCCCGGCCCGGCCTGTCCGGGCACGCGACGGCCCGCCGGCTCGAGTCCTCGAACAGGAGGGGCCGACCACCAGCGCCCGGACGGACTACGCCCTGGATAACGAGCGGGCGCCCGCCCCCTCCCCGGCCTGCTGCTTCTGCCAGGCCACGTCCAACTGCTCCCGCTCCTGGCGCACGACAATCGGGCCGTGCTTGCGCTCCAGCGCGGCGTACTGGGTACGTCCGGACCCATCGCCCTTATAGCCTGCCCACTTACCCAGGTCCTGGCGCGTCAGCTCGACGCCCGCCGCCTGGTGCGCGAGGTAGATCCGCTCGGCACGCTGCCTCTTCGACTCGCCCTCCGGGGCAACCCCCAGATCGACCTTCGGCCGTTCCGCACCGTCGCTAGCCTGCTGGTCGTCCGGCTTCTCGTCGTCCTCCGGGTCGTACTCCGGCTCCGCCTCCCCCACAAACTGTTCCCCACGCTGCCCGGCCTCCACCTCGCCCGCAGCGCTCGGCGGCGGCTCCTCGCGCCGGCCCGACGCACCGGCCTCTGCGAGCTTCTCCCCGCCGGGCGACCCGGGCGCGGCATCCTCCTTACCCGTCCAGGTCCCGGCGGGATCCTCCGCCGCAGGGGACACACCGGCCACGGCCGTGCTGACCGGGTCAGGGCCGACCGCCTCCGGCCCTGCTGCCGACTGCATGACGTGCGGAGACGGTTGCGGACGGCCCGGCACCGGGGCCAGGAGCTGCTCAGCCGTGCCGACGCCCGACGTCGTCAGACCCGCAGCCGCGCCGACAGGCCCGCCAGGCGGCGCCGGCGCGACCGATGCCGCCGGTGCCGGTGCCGGTGCCGGTGCCGGTGCCGGTGCCGGTGCCGGTGCCGGTGCCGGTGCCGCAAAAGGCTGCGCACCGGCCCCGGGATCAGCGAACGCCGACGCCTGGAGCCTCTCGGGCTCCAGCACGCTCCCCGCCGCTGCCCCCGCCTCGCCCGCCAGCAGATCCACCCTCGGTACCGGCCGCCCGATCCGGGCCCGGCGCAGCGGCCGCAGCTCCGCCAGCGACGCCTTACTGCGCCAGCGCCACCCGTGCAGGGTGCGCAGGTCCTGCCGCAGCTCCCGCTTGGCCTGGTAGTACTCCAGGGCGACCGAGTACTCCCGTATCTCCCACAGCTTCATGCTCCGCCAGATGGCGAACGTCGACAGCGGCGCAAGGAACCACCGGGAGACCCGGATGGTGTCCATGTACTCGTTGTTCTCGATCGCCGTCGCCTGGGCGATCGCATGGCGGACCGCTTCGGTCACCGAGATGTACAGCAGCGGGATCGTCGCGTGCATCGAGGCGCCCAGCACGTCAGGCCACGAGGAGGCCGCGTTGAAGCTGATGGTCGCCGCAGTCAGCAGCCAGGCGATGTAGCGCAGCAGCGGGAACCGCAGACCCACCCACGTCAAGGCCAAGTCCAGCGACAGCAGCACGCTGATGCCCAGGTCGACCCCCAGCGGGAAGACCGGCGCGAACCAGCCGAAACCCTTCCGCACCGCGAGCGAGTGCACCGCCGCGTACGAGCCGACGAACCCGATCGCGGCGATCGCCAGCGACCCAGCGCCGATCAGCCCGAACAGCGCCTTGCGCCCCTTCGTCCACCGAACGGCCCGCCGCCTACCCGGCGACGGGCCGCCGGCTATCGGCGGCTCCTGCACAGCGATGCCGGCCGGCCCCAAGGTCATGCTGCTCCCCTTCGTCGATCGCGCCCGAACGCGGACACCCGATACAGGTGCGACCGGCGCCCTCGGTGTGACACGAATCGACCTCCGCCTTCCTCCGAGCCGCCCCAGTGAATCAGAACGGTATGAACGACGAAGTCTATGAGCCACCCGATTTCCGTCCACCCCCTCCCCCGCCGGCAGGCTCGCCGAAAAGATCACAGGTCACAGGCCCGAACGACGCCCACACCTCGTCCCTTATGCTTCACCAGGACCGGCAGCCATGGCCGGAACACGTCCACTACCGCCTCGGGGAGCATCCGGATGACCGTGGTCACCAC
>NZ_JACEGK010000099.1:0-17731 GCF_056859195.1 Streptomyces sp. NH27 | reverse complement strand
GTTACGGCCCCGAGCAGGACTACGGCTACGACGACGGCGGCGACCGCAAGCGCGGGATGTCGCCGAAGGCGGTGATCGGCATCGTGGTCGCCGGTTGCGTGGTGGCCGGCCTGGTGGTCGGCGCGCTGCTCAACTCCGGTGGCGGCGGTGGCGGCAAGACCGGAACCGTGGCCGACTCCTCAAGCGCCACAGCCGCGCCCGGCACCTCCGGGGGCGCCAAGCCCGGCGCCTCCGACGGCGCGGACGACGCCGCCAAGCAGCAGGCGTCCGCGCTGGACTCGCTGCTCAACAACAGCGACGCCAGCCGCAGTTCCGTGGTGAGCGCGGTCGCGTCGATCAAGAGTTGCAGCAATCTGTCCGGCGCCGCCGGAGACCTGCACACCGCCGCCGCCCAGCGCAAGTCCCTGGTCACCCAGCTGTCCAAGCTGCCCCTGGACCAGCTGCCCGACCACGAGGACCTGAGCAGCGCGCTCACCAAGGCGTGGCAGGCGTCCTCCGCCGCCGACACCCACTACGCGAACTGGGCCGGCCAGGCGCAGAAGAACCACAAGGTCTGCCACGGCGGCCACGCCAAGAACACCACCGAGACGCAGGCCGGCGACCGGGAGAGCGGCACCGCCACCGCCGAGAAGAAGAAGGCGGTCAAGCTGTGGAACTCGATCGCCAAGAAGTACGGCCTCACGCAGCGGCAGTTCACGCAGCTCTGACACGGCGGTTCACGCAGCTCTGACGCGACGGCGACCGGGCGGCGCGACCGGTCCGGCCTGTGCGACCTATGCGGCCGGTACGGCTCGTACGGCCGGTACGGCTGCCGGCGCGGTCAGGACCGGCCGTCCCGTTTCAACGGGGCGTACGACGCCGGCCTGAGCGTCTTGGTCACGTTGACGAAGCCCGGCTGCGCCTGGACCAGCCGGCCGCGCCGCACCTTCTGGTAGACGATGTCGGCGTTGACCATCCGCGGGTGGTCGGGAATGCTCAGCAGATCGGCGTCGGTCCAGCCGAGGTCGGGGGTGAGGCCGCCGGTCGACAGCTTCGTGGTCGCGTCCATCGCGTGCCGCACGCTGTTCGCGTCGATCTTCGTCTTGTCGCTCATCGCGCGCACCACCTTGGCGAACACGGAGTACGCGATCCACGTGGTCTGCACCCCGGGGTCGGCGACGTCGATCGTGTCGTCACCGAAGGCGTACTTGGTGATCACCGACTTCATCTCGCTCCACTTCGGATCCGAGGCCGGCGGATACCAGTCGGCGATCTTCGTGCCCTCCAGCGGGCTCTTCGCGCCGCCGCTCGCGTCCACCACGGACTGCTGCACGCTGCCGATCACCGAGGAGAGCTGCACCTTCGGCCGCACGTCGCCGACCCGACGCAAGAAGTCGAAGAAGGTGCTGGTGTGGTCGCCGAGCACCGCGGACACGCACGTGGACGCCCGGTCGTCGCCGACCGCCTTGGTGGCGACGTCGGTGTAGTCGGTCGAGTTGTCCTTGGCGAGGATGTCCTCGACCGGGTGCTTGCCCCCCGCCTTGAGCCCCTGGTCGAGGAAGATCGGGAACTGGTCGCCGGTTATGGAGTCCGGCCGGACCAGCGCGACCTTCTTGCAGCTCTGCGCGAGTTGCAGCCCGCCGCCGGCCAGCAGCGCCGGCAGCCCGCCGTTGATCGGGTACGACATCAGGCTCTGGTACTCGTCCTCGGTGATCCCGTAGCCGCCGATGTACGGGATGTCGTCGCCCTCCAGCGCGGAGATGAAGCTGCTGCCCTCCTCGCTGTACGACCCGACGACGGCGACCGCGTGCGCGCCGGCGGCCTGCTTGGCGCAGTTGGTGACCGTGACCGCGTCGTTGTGCTCGTCGCAGGTGAGCACCTTGAGCTTGCGGCCGTGCAGCCCGCCCTGGTCGTTGATGTTCCTCTCGACGGCTTTGGCCATCCCCAGCATGCCCGGCATGTTGGTGGCGTTGGTGCCCACCGGCGCCCACGTCATCACCACGATCGGCCCCGGGGAGCCCCCCGCGCTTCCCGGAATGACACCACACCCGCTGACCAGCGCGGATACGGCAAGTAGCGGGACGACGGCACGCCGGAGCGCGCCCCTGCGGCGGTCAGTCATGTCACTGGAAGATTCCGTTTCCGGCCCAACGCCCGGGTGACCGGATACCAACGCGCGGTCACGTTCGGGTGAATTACAGGTGTCGCCGATCGGGTGCGTACGATCGTGCGCTGTGCAAGGTTCGGAGAAGTCTTCCCGTCGCGGCCGTCACTCCTCCACGATGGGTGGCATGCCCCTCAACGACATGCCGTGGTGGCGCTGGCGCAGCAATGTGCGCTCCGCGCTGCACATGATCAGCGACCCCGTCTTCCAGATGGAGGTATGGCGGACCGGACGCGAGGGATACGGCGACGTCACCGACGCCGTCTACCGCCTGGTCGAGGACACCTGGCTCGACAACTGGTCCGCCGAGAAGTACGTCGGCACCATCTTCCGGGACGCGCAGGAGGCCACGCTCGTCGACGTGGCGGTGCTGCGCGTGCTGAAGATCCTGCACCAGGTGGGCGCCGACGCCCCGGCCGTCGCCTACCTCGACCACTCGGCCTGGCCGGAGGCGGTGCGCGCGGCCCGCGAGGCACACGTACGGATGGCGTCGGCCGACGGCGACGACCCGGACGTGCCGCCGCGTTCGCTCGAGGTGCTGGCGATCTACAACCGGACGGCGTGATCTGAACGGTGTGACCTCAGCCGCGCGACCTCGGCCGCATGATCGGGTCCGTGTGCCGGACACACGCGCCCCCGGCTGTCCGCTTGTGCCAGGCTGGCGCTGTGAACGAACAGCAGTCGCAGCCTCCGCAGTACGTCCTCACGCTGTCGTGCCCCGACAAGCAGGGCATCGTGCACGCGGTCTCCAGCTACCTCTTCATGACCGGTTGCAACATCGTCGACAGCCAGCAGTTCGGCGACCAGGGCACCGGGCTGTTCTTCATGCGCGTGCACTTCTCCGCCGAGCCCGAGGTGACCGCCGACAAGCTGCGGGCCAGTTTCGCCGCGGTGGGCGACGCCTACCACATGGACTGGCGCATCCACCCGTCCGCGGAGCGGATGCGGATCGTGCTGATGGTCAGCAAGTTCGGCCACTGCCTCAACGACCTGCTCTTCCGCGCCAGCACCGGCGCGCTCCCGGTCGAGATCGCCGCCGTCGTCTCCAACCACACCGACTTCCGCGCCCTGGCCGAGTCCTACCACGTGCCCTTCCACCACATCCCGGTCACCAAGGACACCAAGGCCGAGGCCGAGGCGCGGCTGCTGGAGATCGTGTCGACCGAGGGCGTCGAACTGGTCGTGCTCGCCCGCTACATGCAGGTCCTCTCGGACGACCTGTGCCGGAAGCTGTCCGGCCGGATCATCAACATCCACCACTCCTTCCTGCCGAGCTTCAAGGGCGCCAAGCCGTACCACCAGGCACACGACCGTGGTGTGAAGCTGATCGGCGCGACCGCGCACTACGTGACGGCCGACCTCGACGAGGGCCCGATCATCGAGCAGGAGGTCGAGCGGGTCGGCCACGAGGTCACCCCGGAGCAACTCGTCGCGATCGGCCGGGACGTGGAGTGCCAGGCGCTGGCGCGTGCGGTGAAGTGGCACAGCGAGCACCGGGTGCTGCTCAACGGACGGCGGACCGTGGTGTTCGCGTAGCGGGTCGCGGCGCGGGCGGAGGTCGCGAGGTCCTCAGCTCTTCACGTCCTCAGCTCTTCACGTCCTCAGCTCCTCAAGTCCTCAGCTCCTCAAGTCCTCAAGTCCTCACGATGTCTTCACAGGCGCGACAGCGACGCGGCCGCGTACAGCACGTCCCGGATCGCCGCCCGGTCGCCGGCCATGCCCGCCGCCGCGCGTTCCGGCGGCACGTGACCCGTGGCGAGCTGGCAGAACTCCAGGCTGTCCATCGCCACATGCGCCACCTGGTTCTCGGGCGAGGCCACCGCGCCCGGCGAGTCGAGCGCCAGCCACCACTCGCCGCCCCCGTTGCCCTCGATCTCCAGCTTCAGCGAACGCCCCGGCGAGCCCGCAGCGACCAGCCGCGCCGGTGACGTGGCCAGCCCGGCCCTGCGCCGCGCGGCGAGTACGTCGGGCAGCTTGCCGGCGGTCAGGTCGACGATCCGCCGCAAGTGGCTCGCGGCGGGCGTCTCGTACGGGTAGTCCACCGCCTCCGCGATGTCCGTGGCGTGCGTCCAGCACGCGAAGGCGCGATCCACGAACGCGTCCTTGAAAGGGAGTTCGAAGTCGCCGTAGTCCACCGGGAGACCGGCGACCCCTTCGCCCGCGAACGCGACCGTACGCACCAGCCGGTGGCTCTGCTCGCGCCACAGCAGTCGCAACGTCGCGCCCGGCAGGTCCTGGTGGGTGGCCCAGTGCGCGGCCGTGCGCGCGACGGGTGAACGCGGCAACTCGATCTCCTCGGCGGCGTGGTCGAGGCGTACCGGCCGCAGCCGGTCGAGACCGTAGCGCTCGGTGGCGTCGTCGGCCGCCGTCTCGATGCTCTGCTGCGGCAGCCCGAGGGCCCGGCCGATCAGGCCGTCCACGGCGATCAGGTGCGCGATGACCTGACCGACGGTGAACTCCCGTGCCACCGGGGCGCCGTCGAACCACTGCAACCGCACCGGCGTGGTCCAGTAGCCGTCGCCCAGATCGCGCAGCAGCGCGTCCAGCCGGGCGGCCTCCGCGTCGTAGGGCCCGGCCCACTCCGGTACCGGGATACGCGCCGGGCGCCGCCCCAGGCACCCTTCGAGCACCCGTGCCCGCAGCAGCGGGTCGAGGTCCAGCGACTCCTCATGGTGCAGCAGGCCGACCGCGTCCCGCAGCCGCAGCGCCTCCTCGGCGCAGCCCGCGCAGTCCGTCAGGTGCACCTCGACCGCGAGGGCCTCGTCGCGCGAGCAGGCCGCCAGCGCCCAGGCGCCGAGCAGGGACTTGAGGGTGCCGTGGTCGTACGGCGGCAGGCGGACGGTGGCCACGGCCGAGGACGTTCCGGGGCTGGCGCGCGGCGGGTGCGGCTGGGGCGGGTCCGCCGCGTCGGGCGGCTCGGCCGGCCGCGACGGGCCGAAGGGCGCGGGCGCGGGCTCGGAGTCGGCGGGGGCGTCGGCAGACGACCCGGCGGGCGGTCCGGCGGGAGGGTCAGTGGGAGGTCCGGCGTGAGGGCCGACCGGCGCGGCGGGGCCGGGCGACGGCGGGCCGAAGGGCAGGTCGTCGGGCGAGCCGTGCTGCTCGCGCTGGGCGGGGATGCGCGGGCGGCGCCCGTCCCCTCGGCCGCCGTCGGCCGACGGGCCGTCGCCGTCGGGGTACACGGGGCCGCTCACCGCTGGCCTCGCTCGGTGTTCGGGTCGAACGACGTCTCGGGCTGGTCGTCGGGTTCCATCGCGGTGGACAGCAACTGAAGGCCCAGCCGCAGCCTGCGGCGTGCCTCGTCCTCGCTCACGCCGAGGTCGGCCGCGGCGGCGCGGTAGTCCAGCCGTTCCCGGTAGGCGAGTTCGAGCGCGGCACGCAGCGGGGCCGGCATCGATGTCACGATGAAGTCGGCGCGTGCCGCGGTGTTCGCCTCGCGCACGCGTGCCTCCAACACGTCGGGGTTGGTCCGGCCGCGGTTCTCGTACTGGCGCAACCGGTGCACCGCGTGCCGCTGGGTGAGCGCGGCGATCCACGACCGCAGCGAACCGTACCGCGGCTCGTAGGCATCCGGGTTCTCCCAGACGTACCCGAACACTTCCCGGGTGATCTGGTCCGCCGCGCTGTCGTCGTCGGTCACCCGGTGCGCGAGGCCGTGGACGAGGGAGGCGTAACGGTCGTACAACTCACCGAGCGCCGCCTCCTCGCCCCGCGCCAGCCGCTGCTGCATCTTGCGGTCCCAACGCGGCGGTGCGGGTGTCGCCATGTCCCGGCCCCCTTGCCTCGTCCGACGCGTGCCCTGCCCTGCCCGGTCCTGCCCGTTCTGCGCTGCCCGGCGCCGACCCGGCGTATCCGCCTGCCTCCCCGACGTTACCCGGCACCCACGAGGGCGTACGCGGCTTTGCACCAACCTGACACCGGATGCGACCGCTTCTGTCGGTCTGTTATGCGGGTGTGACCAGAAGATTGCGGGGGTGCGACCGGGAGCGGGCATAGGGTCGTAGGACGGGAAAATCCAAGTCGACGGCGAGGCGAGGTGGGAACCGGTGCTGGTGACCCAGGCCGAGCGGGACGGCTGGGCGGTGGTCACGGTCGCGGGAGAGATGGACCTGATCTCGTCGCCCGCGGTCCGGCAGAAGGTGCATGAGGCGGTCGCCGATGGGCGGCGCAGTCTGGTGCTCGACCTCGCCGGGGTGCGGTTCTGCGACTCCAGCGGGGTGGGCGTGCTGATCGGCGCCCGCCGGCTGATGCGGTCCTGCGCGGGGCGGCTGCGGATCGTGCTGCCGCAGGAGGGCGCCGAGGGCGCACCGCCGCCCGGCACGACGGGGGCAGCCGGGGCGCCTGGGCAGATCGCCGGTCACGGCGGGGAAGCGCACGTCAACCGGGTGTTGGCCGCGCTCGGCGTGCGCCGGCTGTTCGAGGTCTACCCGGATCTGGACGCGGCCACCGACGACACCGCCAGGCCGCTGTCCGCCTGAGCGCGCGGCCCCGCAGCCGCCCGGTGGCCTGCCTGATGCCTGCCCTGATGCCCGCGTAACGCACTACGCGGCCGGCGCGGCGTGGCCGAGGATGGACCCATGACCCTCCTCACCTTCGTGCGCGGCGACATCACCGAGGAACCGGTGGACGCGGTGGTCAACGCCGCGAACTCCTCCCTGCTCGGCGGGGGCGGCGTGGACGGCGCCATCCACCGCAAGGGCGGCCCCGAGATCCTGTCCGCCTGCCGCGACCTGCGGGCATCGCACTACGGCCGTGGGCTCCCCACCGGGCGGGCCGTCGCGACCACCGCGGGACGGCTGCCGGCGCGCTGGGTCATCCACACCGTGGGCCCGGTCTGGCAGGCGGGGGAGGACCGTTCCGAGCTTCTCACCTCCTGCTACCGGGAGTCGCTGCGCGTAGCCGACGAACTGGGCGCCGCCACCGTCGCGTTCCCCGCCATCTCCACCGGCGTCTACCGCTGGCCGATCGACGACGGTGCCCGCATCGCCGTACAGACCGTGCGCGCGACCCCTACCTCCGTCACCGAGGTGCGCTTCGTCCTCTTCGACGATGTCGCTTATGAGGTATTCAGGGCTTACGGGTAAACCGGTTTCGGGGCGATCGTCGTGGTCACGGAGCGTCCGCGGCGGGTTGTGTCCGATGCGTGACTTGTTACGCGGTGGAGTCGGGGTGGTCCTCGGGTACGCTCCATCGGGTGCGCGTACGTTCCAGGCTTCCCCAGGGGGCCGCTCGGCTGGTCCGAAGCGGTTCTGTGTCTGGCTGCGCGATCCCTGGCCGGATGCGGCGCACAGTATGCGGTGCGCCCGCTCCGCTGCGGGGGAATATGCCCGAAGCGCTTGTTGGAGTACCAGTCGGTCGACCAAGCTATGTGACGTATTTGTCACATACGGTGACGACGGGCAGGCGTGAGGCGTCGGGTCAGCCGGTTCGGATGGTGTGAGCAGTGCAGATGCTTCAGATGCAGCTCGAGGTCGGTGTCGACCCAGCGGAGGTCGGACGCGCCCGCCGCTGGGCGAGGTCACGACTGGTGGGTTCCGGGATAGGAGCCGACGAACCGGTCGCCGAGACGCTACTCCTGCTCATCTCCGAACTTGTCACCAACGCCGTGGTGCACACCGGCTGCCCGGCTGTGCTGCGCATGCTCTTCCCCGCCGCGCCGGCCTCTCCGGTACGGGTCGAGGTCGCCGACGCCAGCGTCCTCCCGCCCGCCCCGCGGCATGCCGACCGTGACGAGACCGGCGGCCGCGGCCTGGAACTGGTCGACGGCCTTGCCGACCGCTGGGGCTGGCACCCGGAAGGCGCGGGCAAGCAGATCTGGTGCGAGGTCGACCGCGCCACCGCCGTCCTGACCTGACCTGACTCCGAACCTGACCCGCCCGCCACCCCGGCCACGGCACTTGGCCGTTGTTGTGGAAGTAGCGCCGTCCACCCGAAGGGCGGGGGCAGCGGTGTCTGGTGTTCCCCCGCAGCCTTCGGCGTTGGTGGGGGCGCCTCCGCCGAAGCCAGGTGGAGAGCGTGCGTGCCAGGCGCCACGGTGCTGGGGGCGCCCCGAGCCGCCAGGCTAGGGGGAGGCTTCCAAGGCACGGCCTAGCCGCGCGCCGACGTCTGGAACGTCCGCCGATACACCGTCGGCGACACACCCAACGTGCTCTGGATGTGCTGCCGAAGCGACGCCCCCGTGCCGAACCCCGCCTCCCGCGCGATCTGGTCCACCCCGAGGTCGGTCGACTCCAGCAACTGCCGCGCCCGCTCGATCCGCTGCTGCGTCAGCCACTGCCCCGGACTCAGCCCCACCTCTTCCCGGAAGCGCCGCGTGAACGTCCGTACGCTCATCGCCTCCCGCTCGGCGAGCTGCCGCAACGTCACCGGCTGCTTCAACCGTTCCAACGCCCACGCCCTGGCCCGCTCGGTGCCCGCCAACTGCGGCTCGGGCAGCGGCCGCCGGATGTACTGCGCCTGACCGCCCTCCCGGTGCGGCGGCACCACCGTCCGGCGGGCCACCCCGTTCGCCACCGCGGTGCCGAAGTCCCGCCGCACGATGTGCAGGCACACGTCGATCCCCGCCGCCACCCCTGCCGAGGTGAGCACGTCGCCGTCGTCCACATACAGCACGTCCGGGTCAACCCGCACCCGCGGGAAGAGCCGTTGGAAAAGGTCCGCGCTGTGCCAGTGCGTGGTCGCCGGCCGCCCGTCCAGCAACCCGGCTGCCGCCAGCAGGAACGACCCCGTGCAGATCGACACCACCCGCGCACCCGGCCTGATCGCGGCGAACGCCGCCGTCAGTTCGGCATTGAGTTGTCCCTCCTCGTAGACCTCCCCCAACTCGTGTGACGCGGGCACCACCACCGTGTCCGCCTCGGCCAGCGCCTCGATGCCGTGCTCGACCACGATCGTGAAGTCCGCGTCGGTCCGCACCGGACCCGGGCGCACGCTGCACGTCACCACCTCGTACAGCGCCGGGCCGCTCTCCTCCCGCTCCGGGCTTCTCGCGGCCCCGAAAATCCGCAGCGGGATGCCGAGTTCGAACGGGATCACCCCGTCGAGCACGAACACCGCCACCCGGTGCCGCCCACCGTCGCCGAAGACGCTAGCCCGCGCGGGAATCCGAGAATCTGCCATGGCCCGATTCTTTCACACCATGGCCTTCGGGCCACTCGTCTTCGGGGAGTACCCCCCGGAGACTGAGCGTCGTGACGCAGACATCTCGCACTCCAGCGCCCGCCGACGGTCCCGCCGCGCTCGCCGGCTCCGCCGTACCCGGCGACACCGCCGGGCCGCGCCGGCACCCGCGCCCACGACCGCACCGCGCCTGGGCGGTCGCCGCCGTCACGTTCGTGACCATCGTCGGTTCCGCCGCATTCGCCTCCCTTCCCGGACTCCTGATCGACCCGCTGCACAGCGAGTTCGGCTGGTCGCGCGCCATGATCGGCTTCGCCGTCTCCGTCAACCTCGCGCTGTACGGGCTGACGGCGCCGTTCGCCGCCGCTCTGATGGACCGCTTCGGCATCCGGCGCGTCGTCGCCTGCGCGTTGCTGACGATCGCGCTCGGCGCCGGACTCACCGTCTACATGACCCAGGTATGGCAACTGGTGCTGTGCTGGGGTGTTCTGGTGGGACTGGGCAGCGGCTCGATGGCGCTCGCGTTCGCCGCGACCGTCGCCAACCGCTGGTTCGTCGCCCGCCGCGGCCTGGTCACCGGCATCCTCACTGCCGGTGGCGCGGCCGGGCAGTTGGTCTTCCTCCCTCTCCTGTCATGGATCACCCAGCACCACGGTTGGCGTCCCGCCGCTGCGACGGTCGCCTTCGCGGCACTCGCGGTCGTGCCCTTCGTCTGGCTATTGCTGCGCGACCACCCCGCGGACGTCGGTGTGGCCCCCTACGGCGCGGCGGAGTTCGTGCCCAAGCCCCTGCCGGTCACAGGGGCGGCCGGGCGCGCGCTGCGGGCACTTCTCCAGGCGGCACGCGGCGGTACCTTCTGGCTGCTGGCCGGCAGCTTCGCGATCTGCGGAGCGTCGACCAACGGTCTGGTGAAGACCCACTTCGTGCCCGCCGCGCACGACCACGGGCTGCCGGTGACGACCGCGGCGTCCCTGCTCGCCGTCATCGGGGCGTTCGACATCGCGGGCACGGTGGCCTCCGGATGGCTGACCGACCGCCTGTCGCCGAGGCGGCTGCTCGCGATCTACTACGGACTGCGCGGACTCTCCCTGATGTTCCTCCCGATGCTGTTCTCGGACAGCATCCATCCCTCGATGGTGCTGTTCATCGTCTTCTACGGCCTCGACTGGGTGGCGACGGTGCCGCCGACTATCGCGCTGTGCCGTGAGCACTACGGCGAGAACAGTGCGATCGTCTTCGGCTGGGTGCTCGCGGCGCACCAGATAGGTGCGGCCCTGGTCGCCTACCTTGGCGGGGTGGCGCGTGACGCGCTCGGTTCGTATGACGTCGTCTGGTACACCTCCGGTGCGTTGTGCGCGGTGGCCGCGCTGATGTCCTTGGTCGTCCGTCATCGGCCGGTCGCCGCGCCCGTGATGGCGGTTACTGGGTGAACGCCCCGAATGTCTGTGCTAGTTCCGGTTCGCGTGGAGTTCACTCGCCTGGGCGAATGGGCGACCTGGAGCCCGCGACGGCACCGTCGTCGCGTGGATCGGCCCGTACAGAGGGGCTCGTATAGAACGAGTCCGTATAGAACGAGCCCGTACGGAACGGCCCGTACGGAACAGCCCGTACGGAACAGCCCGGGGCGGGCGGCTCGTATAGATGGAACGGTGCGTGCCAAACCAACTGCGGTGGAGCGGCGTTGCACCGTCGCCCGTCGCCCGTCGCCCGCCGCGTACCGCTCTATCGCGCGCGGGCGGCCGCGCGCGCGATCCGGCGCGCGTCGATCGCCATCTCGCGGAACATCCCGCTGATCGGATTGGTGAACCCGGTGAAGTACAGCCCAGGCGCGCCCGGAGGTGTCCTGGCCCCGTGCACCACCGGGCGGCCGCGGCCGTCGAGCACGCCGAGGTGGCCCACGAGCGGTTCGAGGCCCCGCCGGTAGCCGGTCGCGGCGATCACCACCTCCGGACCGATCTCGGAGCCGTCGGCGAGCTGGACCTTGTCGCCATCGAACTCGGCGACGGCCGCGACGGGTTCGACCCGGCGCGAGCGGATGGCGGCGATCAAGCCGACATCCTGCACCGGGATCGCGCCGTCGAGCACGCGCGAGTACAGCCCGGTCTCGGGGCGGGGCAGGCCGTACGCGGACAGGTCCGGTATGCCGGCCCGTTCGATGTACGGCGCGACGCGGTCCACCAGCCGCGGCGGCAGCCGGCGGCAGACGATCCCGCTCGCCTGCGCGGGCCAGCCGAGCGTCGAACGGCGCAGGATATGAGGGGATGTCCGCACCGCGAGGCGTACCCGCGCGGCGCCGCCCTCCATCAGGTCGACGGCGATCTCTGAGCCGGTGTTGCCCACGCCGACCACGAGAACGTCCCGCCCTGTATAGGGGACAGCATTGCGGTAGCGGGCCGCGTGCAGAAGATCACCGGAGAAGGTGTTTCGTCCCGGCCAGTCGGGTATGTACGGACTGTGGTTGTGGCCGGTCGCCACCACGACCACGGCAGAAGAGAGCACTCGGCCCCCGGTCGCGGGCAGTTCCCAGCCCGCGCCCTTCCGTTCCACACGTCCCACCTCGATACCAGTGGCGATTTCGAGTTCGTGGTACTCGGCGTACGCCTCCAGGTAGCGCACCACGTCGTCCCTGCTGACCCATCGGCCGTACCGGCGCGGAATGGGCAGTCCCGGCAGTGCCGACAACCGCCGCGTGGTGTGCAGATGCAGCCTGTCGTAGTGGCCGCGCCAGGACGTTCCCACCTGTTCCGCGCGCTCCACCACGAGCGGCCTCAGTCCCCGCTGCCGCAGTGCCGCTGCCGCGGCCAATCCGCCGGGCCCGGCGCCGATGACGATGGCGTCGGGTGCGGAGGTGGTCGGGGGGACCCGGTCGTTGGCGGTCGTGGGGTCGGCCATGGGGGCACTCCTGGGAGCCTGAATACGTCTGTTACGAGCAAGGTGGTGATAGCCGGAAGGTATTCATACGGGCGGGTGCGAGCGTAGTCCCCCGTGCCGGTCCAGCGGCATGGGCCGCTGCCTGCTGCCCACCTGCCGGTCGCGGTCCGCCACTTGCCGCCCAACGGTCACTGGTTGTCGCTCGCCACGCGTCGCCCGCTGCTCGTTGCTCGCGCCTGTCGCTTGCCACGCACCGCTCGCCGCCTGTCGCCTTTCCGCCTGCTGCCGGGAACGCGACGACGCGGGCGCCGGTGGTCTCCCCCGAGACCTTGTGGCGCCCGCGTCGGGGCGTGGTGTTGCGGCAGGACTGGCGAGTGCGGGGCCGAACGGCCTCGCAGGCGGAAGGTGTTGGCGCTGCCGCTACTTCGGCGGTTTCTTCCCGGTGACTCCGAGGTGGACGAGCAGCGCCAGGTTCGGCTTCAGATCGGCCTGCTTGACGCCGGAGCCGGTGAAACCTTTCTGGTGCGCGGCGACCGCGGCCAGCATGGCCACCAGCGAACCGGCCACGGCCGGCGCGCTGACCTGCTTGTCGACCTTGCCCTTGCTCTGAAGTTCCTTGATGGACTCGGTGAGCGAGCCTGTCACGGAGTTGAGGATGCGGGTTCGGATTCTGTTGAAGCGCTTGTCGCCTTCGGCGGCACCCAGGTCGATCACGCGCAGGATTGCGTCGTTCCTGCGCCAGAAGGACAGGAAGCCGTCGACGAGTTGGTCTGCGGCGAGCGCGCCGGACTTGCCGACCCAGGAGCGGCCTGCGACCAGTTCGGTCAGGCTTGCCCCCTCTTTGGCCATCTCATCGGCGAGTTCAAGGACGGCGCCCTCGACGTCGGGGAAGTACTGATAGAACGTTGCGGGGGAGGTGCCCGCCATCCGGGCGACGTCAATCACCTTGACATCCCGGTACGGCGACGTGCTGAGCATCTCGCCGAGGCAGTCCAGCAGCTTCTGCCGCGTTGCCTGCCCGCGGCGGCCCGCAACACGGCCGTCGACGGTGCGAACTTGTCCTGTCATGCCGTCAGTTTACCGACCCGTGATCGGCGCGCGATTTGGCGGCGTGCAAACGGGGACGGACTCCTTCCGTTTGGCGAACCACCAGTTCAACGGTGCTTTCTTCCGTCCCGGCGGCCCCATTGGCGGGCGGGCGAAATGTGGTGAATGGGTGATTCGGTGATGCGATGTGGGCAGCTCGAAGAATTGACCATATGTTCGAATTCTCGCGGGTGTGGTGGGGAAGATCACTGGTTACGGTGGCAATGACAGCGTGTCGCAGACACGGCGCGGGCCATCGCGGAGATAAGAGAGGATCGGGTTATGTCGGCATTCGGAGAAGGCGCCCCATGCTGGGCTGATGTGTCCCTGCCCGATCTCGCCGTGGGCCGGACCTTCTACGGCGAACTGCTCGGCTGGACCTTCGAGGACCAGGGCGAGGAGTTCGGCCACTACACGATGGCCCTGCGTGACGGCGTCAAGGTCGCGGCTCTGATGCCGAAGATGGATCCGTCGATGCCCACCGCCTGGGGCGTCTTCCTCGCGGTCACCGACGTGGCCCGGACCGCCGAGAAGGTCAGGGCGGCCGGCGGGCAGGTGGTTCTCGGGCCGGACGCGGTCGGCGACAGCGGTGTGATGGCCGGGATCGTCGACCCGGGCGGCTCCTTCGTCGGGCTTTGGCAGCCCGGCGGTCACCAGGGCTTCGACCTGGTCAACAAGCCGGGCGCCTACGCCTGGTCGGAGAACCACACGCAGGACGCCGAGGCCGTCGACGCCTTCTACCAGGACGTGTTCGGATACGAGTCCCAGCAGGTCGGCGACGGGGTTCACTTCGACTACAAGGTGTGGTCCGTGCCCGGCGCCGAGGACCCGTCGCTCGGCCGGCTGAAGTTGGGCGGCGCCGCCGAGGGCACCCCCACCGCGTATCAGGTCTACTTTGCGGTCGGCGACTGCGACGACGCGGCCACCACCGTCCGCCGGCTCGGCGGCCAGGTGCTGGTGGCCCCCACGGAGTCGCCCTATGGCCGCACCGCCATCGTCACCGACGACCAGGGGGCGCGGTTCGCCGTGATCGACCTCGCGCGCCGGTCCGACTCGATACCCGGGCAGTAGGGCCGGCTGCCATCTTCTGACGCCCGTTCCGGCGCGGCGGCTGGCCGCCGGGCACCGGGGAGCGGATGATAACGAGTTCGCTTTCCGGGCGTGTCGTGGTGGCCCCGGGTTCGCAACCGGCGCTCTTCCCAGGAAGAATCGGGTCCGTACCCTGGCACGGGAGCCAGCGACCGGCCGGACGGGGCCGCGCAGCACGGGGAACGGCCGCGAACAGCGCGGGCACGGGGAGGTGGCAGGGCAAGTGGTGGAGCAGCTTACGCAGCATGACCCGAGACGGATCGGCCCTTTCGAGGTGCTGGGACGGCTCGGCGCCGGCGGCATGGGGCTGGTCTATCTCGCCCGCTCGGCCTCCGGTCGGCGGGTGGCGATCAAGACCGTGCGGGCCGAGCTCGCCGAGGACCAGCTCTTCCGTGTCCGCTTCACCCGTGAGGTCGAGGCAGCCCGTGCGGTGTCAGGCTTCTACACCGCCGCCGTCGTCGACGCCGACCCGCGCGCCGCCGTCCCCTGGCTCGCCACCGCCTATGTCCCCGCGCCGTCCCTGGAAGAGATCGTCAACGAGTCCGGCCCGCTGCCCGCCCAGGGAGTGCGCTGGCTCGCCGCCGGTATCGCCGAGGCGCTGCAGTCGATCCACGCCGCGGGCCTGGTGCACCGGGACATGAAGCCGTCGAACGTACTGGTGGTCGAGGACGGGCCGCGGGTGATCGACTTCGGCATCGCCTCCGGGGTGTCCAACACCAGGCTGACGATGACGAACGTCGCCGTCGGCACCCCCGCCTACATGTCGCCCGAGCAGGCCCGCGACTCCCGTAGCGTGCGCGGCGCCAGCGACATCTTCTCGCTCGGCTCCACCCTGGTCTTCGCCGCGACCGGACACGCGCCGTTCCACGGGGCCAACCCGGTCGAGACCGTCTTCATGCTGCTGCGCGAGGGTCCCGACCTGGCCGGGCTGCCCGACGAGCTGCGCCCGCTGATCGAGTCGTGCATGCGCATGAAGGCCGAGGAGCGCCCCACCCCGGCCGACCTGCAAGCGCAGCTCGCCCCGCACCTGTTCTCCTCCGGCGGCGACGACACCGGCACCGCCTCGGCCTGGCTGCCGCCCGGTGCGGTCGCCCTGATCGAGGACCGCCACCGCAGCCGGATCGGGCCGGTGCAGAACGGCAGCCGGGGAGCGCGCCAGCCCGGCCCGCAGGTTTCCGGTCCGCAGATCCCCGTGCCGCAAGGCCCTGGGCCCCAACCGCCCGCGCCGCAGGGCCCCGCGCCGCAGCCCTCCGGGCTGGTGCCGCCGCCACCCGTGTCACCGCCTCGTCCGCAGCAGCCGCCCCGCAGCCCCGCGCCCCAGCACGCGGCCGCGTCCGTACAACTCGCCGGGTCCGCGCCGATCGGGCCCGGGCTGCGGCTGGCGCGGGCGGCCGACCTCAAGGCGACGGCCGGCCCGGTGCCCGGCACCGAGTGGGTGCGCCCCCGCGGCGGTGCCCACCGGGCCGCGGAGGCCCCGCCGGTGTCCGTGCCCGTAGTGCCGCGTCCGTCCGGCCCGCCGGGGGAGTGGCGGCCGTGGCGGTTCCGGATGTCGAACGACGTGTGGGGCACCCCCGTCGTCGACAGCGGTCTGCTGTATGTCACGTCCTTCGAGGTGCACGCGCTCGATGTGGCCAGCGGGCGGCGGCAGTTCAAGACCAGGGACGTGGCCTGGACGATGGCGGTGGCCGGCGGCCGTATCCACGCGTCGGACGGGCCCAGCTTGTTCGCGCTGGGTGCGACCGACGGCGGCGAGCGGTGGCGTACCCCGATCGACGGCTGGGTGTACGCCGTGCAGGCCGACGCGAGCACCGTCGTCACGGGTACCCGTGGCGGCGTGGTGCAGGCGTGGGACGTCGAACGGGGGACGCTGCGGTGGGAGCGGGCCGGGGCGCAGACGGAGTTCGAGTCGCCGGATGCCGGACCCGCCATCGAGGACCGGGTGGTGTTCTACCAGGGCGGCGGCCTGCTGCATGCGGTGGACGCGTTCAACGGCGCGGAGCTGTGGTCGTATCCGGTGGGGGAGCCCGGCGCGGCCGGTTCGGTGGTCACCCGGCCGGTGGTCGCCGACGGAGTCGTCCACCTCACCGCCGGCACCCGGGTGTTGGCCCTCGACGCGCGCACCGGCACGGAGCGGTGGCACTTCGAGGCGCCCGCCGTGATGTTCGCACCTCCCACGCATGTGCCCGGCCCGGGTGCCTCCGGCGGCGGGATCTACGTCACCGACCATCTCGGCACGGTGTACGCACTGGATCCGGCGGACGGCCGGGACCGCTGGCGGGTCGCCACCGAGCCGCGGCAGTCGCTGGAGCCGGTGGTGGTCGCCGCCGGCGGGGTCCACCTCGGGGCGGGCAGCGCGCTGTACACGCTGGACGCGGTGAGCGGGACGCCGCGTTGGCGGTTCGCCGCGCAGGGCGAGATCATCGGGTCGCCCGCGGTGGCGGATGGGCGGGTGCACTTCGGGTCCAAGGACCACTGCCTGTACACGGTGGACGCGCAGGGCGGCCAGTTGCGCTGGCGGCTGGAGACCGGTGGCGAGATCACCGGGTCTCCGGTCACCGCCGAGGGCGTGGTCTACGCCTGCTCCAAGGACCGCTGCGTATACGCGCTGGACGCGGCGAAGGGCACCGGCTCCACCTCGCGCCGGGCCTGAGCGGAACCGCGCAGGGCGGGCCCGGAAGGGTGGGCCCGGAAGGGTGGGCCCGGAACCGACGGGCCGATCCGGGGGCGCCGGTGGTTCACGGCTCCGGCGGACCGTCGGGGGAGAGCGGCTCCGAACGCTTCGAGTACGGAGCCGGCGGCGGGTACGGCGGGGGAGACCCCGGCGCCGGCTCGGCGATGTCGTCCGACGGCAGGGTCTCGGGCCGGCCGTAGCGCGGGCGGCGCAGCCCCGAGAGCAGGAAGGCGCCGGCGAACAGCAGCAGCCCGCTCGCGACAGCGACACCCACGCCCGTGTCCAGCCCGTCGCCGCCCGCAGTCAGCGAGCCGGAGAACTGCGCCTGCCGGACCATCCACAGCACCGTGACGCCCAGCACCAGACACCCGGCCAGTGCCACCGCCGCCCACGACCGCGCCAGTACGCCCAGCAGCGTGAGCAGCGCGGCGAAGCCCATCGGGAGGAAGAGGGAGCCGAGCAGGGCCGCGTCATGATTGGTGACGCCGACGCCCGTGAAGAGGTCGTCGACCCGGATATCGGAGCCGTGACGGCCGTCGTACCAGGCTCGGAAGGGGCACCGGACGGCGGCCGTCGCTCCGGCGAGCGCGAGCAGTGACCCCATGACGTTGCGGACCATCGGAGTGCCACCGCCCCGTGTCGCTCACTCGGCCCCCACGCGGCCGACGCTACGCCGGGCGCCGCGGCACTGCCACGTGAGCGCGGGCGCGGGGGTGAACACCGCGCCGACCAGCGCTTTTCCGCCCCGGCACCCT
>NZ_JACEGK010000098.1:0-17770 GCF_056859195.1 Streptomyces sp. NH27 | reverse complement strand
GCGCACCCACCCCGAGTACGGCCTCGCCCCGGTGGCCATCGCCACCCCGACGGCCGCCGACGGGCCAGGCGAACACGACCTCGCCACCGCCGCGTTCGCCGCCCTCGCCTCCGAACATGCCCTGGAAGCAAGTGCGTTCATCCCGCCCGGAGAGCGCGCGGACTTCGCCCCGCACCACCCGGGCTCGCCCGCGCCAAGGCAGCCCCACGACCAGTTCGCCACCCAAGTCGCCGCCCAGGTCACACCCGATGCCGCCGCGGCCGGTACCGACCTCGCGTCGATCCCCCGCCTCGCCGTGACCGCCGCCGCGGACATCACCCGCGTCGCCGTGCGCGACGCGGTGCGGCACGTCGTGGTGGTCGGGCCGACCGGGACGTCCACGGCGGCGGCCGTGGAGCTGCTGGCCGCGCGGGGCTGCCGGATCTGGCAGGCCGACCCGGCCGGACCGCGCTCCGACGGCGGCCCAACCGGGACCGGATCGACCGAGCCGGCGCACCTGTGGGGCTACGCCTACCGTCCGTTCACCGGCCGGCCACGGCAACGGCCTTACGGCAAGCGGACGCTGGACATCGTGCTCGCCGGGCTCGCGCTGACCGCGGCGGCCCCGGTGCTGGCCGGGTGCGCGCTGGCCGTGCGCCTCGCCGACGGGCCGGGCGTGCTGTTCCGGCAGGAGCGGATCGGCCTGGGCGGGCGGCCGTTCACCCTGCTGAAGTTCCGCACGCTGCGCCCCGCCGACGACCACGAGTCCGCGACCCTGTGGAGCGTGGCCAACGACAGCCGCACCAGCACCGTCGGCCGGTTGCTGCGCCGCACCTCGCTGGACGAACTCCCGCAGCTGTGGAACGTGTTGCGGGGCGACATGAGCATGGTCGGCCCGCGCCCCGAACGCCCCTTCTACGTGCAGAAGTTCAGCGCGGAACTGCCCGGCTACCAGGACCGGCACCGGATGCCCGCCGGGATCACCGGCCTCGCCCAGGTGAACGGCCTGCGCGGCGACACCTCGATCCCGGACCGGGCCAGGTTCGACAACCACTACATCGAGAGCTGGTCGTTGTGGCAGGACGTCGCGATCCTCGTACGCACCGCGACCTCGCTCTTCCGGCTCGGCGGTAGCTGATGACCCTGACCCTCGCGCCGTCCGGCCGCACCCGCCGTACCGGCCCTGCCGATAACCACGACACAAGGTACTTGACGCTGCGTCAGCTCACCTCGTACGCCCACCTGCTGCCCGCGCTCGCCACCATCGCGCTGCTGGCCGCACCCGTCGCCCCGGGCAACGTCAGCACCTCCGGCAAGGTCACCCCGGCCGACGCGGCCTCCGCAGTGCTCGTACTCGCCTGCGCCGTACGCCTGTTGCGCGACCGGCGGCGGCTGCTCAGCCCGGCCGCGGCGATCGTCCTCGGCGCCCCCGTCGTCGGCTTCGCGGTCGCCGCGATCACCTCGCCCGACCCCGGCGCCGGGGTGACCGGATTCGTGCGCTACGCCCAGGTGTTCGTGCTCGTGCCGGCCGCGCTCGTCCTCCTGCTGCGCGACCGGCGCGACTTCGCCGTGGTCGCGGGCGCGGTGGTCGCCCTCGCCCTGGTCCAGGGCGGGGTCGGTGTGTGGCAGTACGCCACCGCGACCGGCGCCTCGTACCAGGGCGAAGACGTCCGCGCGGTCGGCACGTTCGGGCCCTCCGACATCATGGGGATGGCCACCGTCGTCGCGTACGGCCTGGTCATCTCGGTCGGCTACGCCCTCGCGCCCGGCCGCCGCGCGGTCCGCACCGGGGCGGCGGTGTGCGCGGCCCTCCTCCTGGTGCCGCTCACCGTCTCCTTCAGCCGCGGCACATGGATCGCCACCGCGCTCGCGCTCGCCGCGATGACCCTGCTCGCCGGGTGGCGCCAGGCCGTACGCGTCTTCGGGGTGCTCGCCGCCTGCGCGGTGCTGCTGGTCGGCGGGATCGGCGTCGGCTCCGAGATGATCACCCAGCGGCTCGCCAGCATCACCCAGGTCACCGACGCGCCCGACCAGTCCGTGACCGACCGCTACACCCTCTGGTCGGCCGCGCTGTCCATGTGGCGCGAGCACCCCGCCACCGGCGTCGGCCTCAAGCGCTTCCCCGACGAGCGCGACTCCCACGCCTCCCTCGCGCTCGACTCCGGCAGCGACACCGCCGGCGCCGGCCAGACCTTCACCCGCGAGCCCCTGCTCTCCCCGCACAACATGTACCTGCTCGCCCTCTCCGAACAGGGCCTGCTCGGCTGCGGCCTGCTCACCGGCTCCTGGGCGGCCCTCCTCGCCGCCGGCGCCGCCCGCCTCCACCGCGCCCGGCGCACCTTCCGCGACCGCGGCACCTTCCGCGCCCGCACCGCCATCGCACCCGGCCTCGCCGCCGTCGGCCTCCTCCTCTGGCAGGCCGTCGACTTCCTCTACGCCGACATCGGCGGCCCCTCCACCCCCCTCACCGCGATCCTCCTCGGCCTCACCGCCTGGTGGTCCCTCAACTCCACGGACGAGCCGATCCGATGAGAGGCACAGGGTTCCCGATGTCCGCGGACGACGGCGTGCCACGAGGAGGCGACGGGCGTCAGCCCGAACAACGGGCGCCGGGGGCACCGCCCAGGCGCAGCTTTGGGGGTGGGGGTACCCCCGGTGACGCCAGGGGGAGAACCGCGCGAAACGCCACGGCGGCGCAGCACCCACCAGCCGACCAGACCCCCCAGGACATCTGGACCCACCCGGCCGACGAACCCCACATCCCTTGCCCGCCGACCGTATTGACGTACGCCGACACCGAACCCCCGGACGTCTGGGCGCCCCTGCCCGAGCCGATCGACGTACCGCCGCCCCGTCCGCGCGACACGGACGCCGTCCGGGAGCCCTCCTCCCGGATGGCCCACGCCGCCGCGGCCACCGCGGGGCTCAGCATCGCGGGTTCCGTCCTCGGCCTCGTCCGCGACCAGGGCATCGCCCACCTCTTCGGCGCGGGCGCGGAGAGCGACGCGTTCCTCGTCGCGTGGACGATCCCCGAGATCGCGGCGACCGTCCTGATCGAGGACGCGATGGCCCTGCTGATGGTGCCCGCGTTCAGCGCGACCCTCGCCAGGGGCGAGGGCCCGCACGCCCTGATCCGCGGCACCCTGCCGCGCCTGCTCGCCGCCCTGGCCCTGCTGACCGCGGCGCTCGCGGCGGGCGCCCCCTGGGTCGTCCACGTCCTCGCCCCCGGCATCGCCGACCCGGCCACCGCGGTGTCCTGCACCCGGCTCACCGCGCTGACCGTCCTCACTTTCGGCGTCGCCGGGTACCTCAGCGCCGCGTTGCGCGCGCACCGCCGCTTCGTCGCGCCCGCCGCGATCTACGTGGCGTACAACACCGGCATCGTCGCGGTGCTGTTCGCCCTGCACGGCAGGTTCGGCGTGCGGGCGGCCGCCGCCGGGGTCGCGGTCGGCGGCGCGCTGATGATCGCGATGCAACTGCCTTCCTTTCTGCGGGTGTTGCGGTGCACGCCGGCCGGCCCGACCAGGCCGCGTCCGGCCAACCCGCTCGGCCTGGCGCTGCTCGCGCCGGTCATCGTCTTCACCCTCAGCCGCCAGGCGCAGGTGCTGGTCGAGCGGTTCTTCGCCGCGCCACTGCCCGCAGGCGCCATCTCGCACCTCAACTATGCGGAGAAGGTTGCCCAGTTGCCGATGGCACTGTCGGTGATGATCGTGACGGTCACCTTCCCGGTGCTGTCGCGGGCACTGGCCGACGGCGACCGCGAGCAGGCCAGGCGCCGGGTCGAACGCGACCTCGCGCTCGCCTGCCTGGTGGTGCTGCTCGGCACCGCCTACGTCATCGCCTGCGCCCCGCAGATCGTCGAAGTCCTCTTCCAACGGGGCGAGTTCACCGCCGTCGACACCGCGGACACCGCCACCGTGATGCGGGTCTACGCGCTCGGCCTGCTCGGCCAGAGCCTGGTCGGGGCCCTGGTCCGGCCGTACTTCTCGGCGGCGGGGCCGACCTGGTACCCGGCCGCCGCGATGGGGCTGGGACTGCTGGTCACCGCCGCCGCGGACGCCGCCGCGGTCGGGCCGTGGGGCGCGTACGGCATCGCGGCCGGCAACGCGCTCGGCATCACCGTGACCGCCGCCCTGCTGCTGCGGGGCCTGGGCGCGCACACCGTCGCCGTCCGGGTCGCCGCCGTGGCACCCCGCATCGGGCGGATCGCGCTGGCCGCGCTGTGCGCCACCGCCGCCGGCTGGGCGCTGGCGCACCGGCTGCCGGACCCGGCGGTGGCCGTGGCCGTCTGCGCCGTGGCGGTGCCCGTGGTGTTCGCCGGCGCCGCGTTCGCCGCCCGGGTGCCCGAAATCCCCTACCTGCTCGCCACCGTCACACGGAAGGGCCGCCCATGACCGCTGACCTCCTTGCCCCCGCGGGCGTCCACGCCGGCCGCCAGGCACCCTGGACGCTGATGTACCACTCGGTGGGCGACCGCCGGGCCGGCGACCCGTATCAGGTCACGGTGACCCCGGAGCGGCTGGCCGGGCAGCTGCGCTGGCTGCGCCGGCGCGGCCTGACCGGCGTCAGCATGCGGGAGTTGCTCGCCGCCCGCGCCCGCGGCCGGGCCGGCCGGCTGGTCGGGCTGACCTTCGACGACGGGTACGCCGACTTCCTCACCGAGGCGGTGCCGCGCTTGCGCGCGCACGGCCACACCGCCACCGTGTTCGTGCTGCCCGGCCGGCTCGGCGGCACCAACGCCTGGGACCCGGACGGCCCGCGCAAGCCGCTGCTCACCGCCGACGGCATCCGCGCCGCGCATGCCGCGGGCATGGAGATCGGCTCGCACGGCCTGCTGCACCGCGACCTGACCACCCTGGACGACGCCGCGCTCGACACCGAACTGAGTCGGAGCAGAAGCCTGTTGACGGACATCACCGGCACCGTCCCGACGGGCTTCTGCCACCCCTACGGCGCGGTCGACCCGCGCACCGCGCTCGCCACCCGGCGGGCCGGATACGACTACGCCTGCGCGGTCGACCCCGGGCCGCTCGCCTGCGGCCACGCCCTGCCGCGCGCCTACGTCGGCCAGGCCGACAACTCCCCCCGGCTGCACGCCAAGCGGCTGCTGCACCGGCTGCGGCGGGCCGAGCTCGCCGCACAGCCCGCCGTGTCACAAGGAGGCCACGCATGAAGGTCCTGCACGTCATCACCGGCCTCAACGTCGGCGGCGCCGAGCAGCAACTCCGGTTGCTGCTGCGGCACCTGGACGCCAAGTGCGAGGTGGCCACGCTCACCGACCCCGGCCCGGTGGCCGACGCGATCCGCGCCGACGGCGTCCGCGTGCACGACCTGCGGATGACCGGAAACCGCGACGTCGGCGTGCTCCCCCGCCTCACCCGCTTCATCCGGGCCGGCCACTACGACGTGGTGCACACCCACCTGTACCGGGCCTGCGTCTACGGGCGGCTCGCCGCGCGGCTGGCCGGGGTGCGTACCGTCGTGGCCACCGAACACTCGCTGGGCGCCACCCAGATCGAGGGACGGCCGCTGGGCCTCGGCACCCGCACCCTGTACCGGGCCACCGAGCGGCTCGGCCACGGCACCCTCGCGGTGTCCGCGACCGTCGCGGAACGGCTGGTGTACTGGGGCGTGCCGGAGGCGCGGGTGCACCTCGCACCCAACGGCATCGAACCGGACCGCTTCCGCTTCGACCCCGAGGTGCGCGCCGAGGCCCGCACCCGGCTCCGTATCCCCACCGGCGCGTACGTGGTCGGCGGGGTGGGACGGCAGGTGCCCGGCAAGCGGTTCGACGCGCTGATCCGGGCGATCGCCGAGGTCCCGGAAGTCCACCTGCTGCTCGCCGGCGACGGTCCCGAACGGGTGCCGCTGCTACGGCTCGTGCACGACCTGAACCTCCAGCACCGGGTGCACGTCGCCGACTCCAGCGGCCCGGAAGTGCCCGGGCTGCTCGCCGCGATGGACCTGTTCGTCTCGGTCTCCGCCGAGGAGGCGTTCGGGCTCGCGGTGGTCGAGGCGCTGGCCGCCGGGCTGCCCGCGCTCTACACGGCCTGCCCCGCCGTGGAGGACGTGCCGGCCGAGGACGCGCCCGGCGCCTGCCGGATCGACCTCGGCGAACTGCCCGCCGCCCTGGCCGCGGAGCACCGCGCGGGGCCCCGCCGGCTGCCCGCCCCGGCGGCGGTCGAGCACTACCACATCGCCCGTACCGCGCAGCGCGTCATGGCGCTCTACGTGCAGGCCGGCGAGCGGCAGGGCCTGCTGCGGCGGCGGCGCGGGGCCGGCCCGACCACGACCGCGGCCGTACCGCGCCCGGCCCGGACCGCCGGGCCCCAGCCCGCGTCCCGGCCGGCAGCGCAGCCGCCGTCGCAAGCGGTCGCGCAGCCGCCCTCGCAGCCGGCCGCCCCGCCGGCATCGCGGCAGGCGCCCGGGACCGTACCCGGTGCCGCCACCGAACCCACCACCCCGACACCCGCGCAGAAGTGAGACACACCGTGAAGCACACGGACGACATCAGCGACCCGCAGGACCGCAGGCGGCGCGCGCCGCGACGCGCGGTGCCGCGCTGGCTGCCGCTGCCGCTCGGCATCGGCGTCGGCCTGCTCGGCGGCGTCGGGTACGGCCTCGCGGCCACCCCGCAGTACGCCGCGACCAGTTACGTGATGGTCGTACCGCGGCAGGGCACCGACTCGCCGACCGCGCTCGGCTTCGCCCAGGCGTACGGCCGGATCGTCACCGGTTCGACGGTTCTGGCCGGCGCGCAGGCCACCACCCACACCGGCGCCGCCGACCTCAAGAGCCATGTCCAGGCCGCGACTTCGCCCGACGCCCCGATGATCTCGATCACCGGCAGCTCGTCCAAGGCGGGCACCTCCGCCACCATCGCCAACGGCGTGGCCCGCTCGCTGGCCGCCACCGGCAACCGCGACTCGGACAGCACCGGCGTACGCCTGCTCGTCTTCGCCCCCGCCGCCGCGCCCGCCGCACCGTCCTCCCCGTCGGCGGCACTGTCCGGCGCGGTCGGCGCGAGCGCGGGCGGGCTGCTCGGCGCGCTCGTCCTCCTGGTCCGTCCCAAGCGCGAGGACGACACCGCCCGCCCGACCCGCACCCAACTCCCGGCGCCGTCCGCTTCCCCGTCCTCGTCCTCGTCCCCGTCCCCATCGTCATCCGAGCCCCGGTCCGAACGGGCGGCGGTGTGACGGTGGAAGGCCCCGACACCACGGCGTCCCCGGCAGCCGCCCGGCCGCCGCACCCCAGGAGCGCGCCGCACCGCTCCGCCGGCGCCGTACCCACGGCAGACGCGGCTGACGCGCATGACGCGGCCGGCGCCCTCGACGTACACATCTGCCGCGACCCCGACGAGTTCGCCGCGCTCGCGCCCGAGTGGACCCGGCTGCACCGCAGTTGCCCGCGATCCACGCCGTTCCAGAGCCACGCCTGGCTGCACTCCTGGTGGCTGTCGTACGGGCGGCCGGGACGGCTGCGGATCGTCCTGGTCAGGCGCCGCGGAACCGGCGGGACCGGAGCAGGCGGACCGGGTGAACCGGGCCGCGCCGGTGGCGAGTTGGTGGGCGCGGTCGCGCTGATGCGCACCTACCGCCCGCTGCCCGCGCTCGTACCGCTCGGCGGCGCCATCACCGACTACTCCGACGTGCTCATCGACCCCGACGCCGACGGCGCGGACGCCACAGCCGGCGAGAACCGCAAGGAAGCTGCCGGCGAAGGCGGTTGGCGCGGCGACCAGGTGGCCGCGGCCCTCATCCGCGGCATGCGCGGGGCCGCCCGGGGCGGGGTCGTCGACCTGCGCGAGGTACCGGCGGGCGGGGCGGCCGAGCGCGTGTACACCCTGTGGCCCGGCCCCAGGCGGCGGCTCGCCGACTCCGAGTGCCTGGAACTGCCCGGCGGCCCCATGCCCGGCCTGATCGCCCGGGTCGGCAGCTCGCGCGGCCAGCGCATCCGCGCCCACCTGCGCAAGATCGACGCCTCGGGCATCGAGGAACACGACGTGCCCGCCGCCGAAGTACCCGCCGCCATCGGCACGATACTGCTGCTGCACACCACCCAGTGGGCGGGCCGGGGTGTCACCGCCGAGCACCTGCGCCCCCGGTTCGCCGCGCACCTCGGCCGCGCCTGCGCCCTGATGACCGCGTCCGGCGAGGCCCAGCTCACCGAGTTCCGGATCGGCGGCGAGGTGGTCGCCGCGAACCTCACCGTCCTGTCACCGACCCTGGCCGGCGGCTACCTCTACGGCGCCGACTTCGCGGCCCTGCACTCGGCGAAGGTCGATCTCAACACCCTCCTGATGCGGCACGGCGCCCGCCTCACCACGGCCGCCGACCGCCCTGTCCTGAGCATGCTGCGGGGCGCCGAGCCGCACAAAGCCCACTGGCGCCCCGTCTCGACCCCCAACACCCGCCTCCTGCTGGGCACCCGCCGCGCCCTGCCGTCCCTCCTGACCCGCCAGGCGCTGACCGCGGCCCGGACCTGGCTGCGGGAGGTACGCCGCCGGCGCCGCGGTTAGGCCGCGGCCTAACCGCCTCACAACGCGCTGGTCGGCTCCGGAGACGGGGTGGTCGGGGTGATCGTTGTGGTCGGGGATGCGGCGCGGACCGCCGGCACCGACGCGCGCGGCTGGAGCCGTACACACACCTGCCCGCTCGCGTAGGACCGCTTCATCACCTCGCTGAGCGGCATCGGCACGCAGGTCTCGGCGGGCATGGACGTCGGCGCGCTGCCGGCCCCGGAGCCGGTGCCCGGGGTGTGCACCGCGGGGGCGGGGGTCGCGGTCTTCCGGCCGAAGAGCAGCGCCCGGTACACCTTCGACGCGTTGGGGTTCTGGTCGCACTGCCACACACCGTGCGGGCAGTAGTCGGTGATCGTCTGGTAGAGCGGGTGGTGGGTGATGATCCAGGTGAGCATCAGGCTCATGTAGTCGGCGTCGTCGCCGTTCCTGAACAGGCCCCACTCCGGGTAGGAGATCGCCTTCTTGTGCGCGGCGGCGAAGTCGACCTGCGCCTGAAGTCCGTACGGCTCGGTGACCTGCTCGTGGAAACTGGCGCCGGGCGGCTGGTCGTAGGAGTCCATGCCGATGATGTCGACGGTGGCGTCGCCGGGGTAGCACTTGGTCCAGGCGATCGCGTCCTGGCCGCGGTTGGGGGCGAAGTCGAAGCGGAAGTGCTGGCCGGGGACGGCGCGCATGGCGGTGACCACCCGGTTCCAGTACGCCTTCCAGCCCTCGGGGTCGGGGCCGCAGCGGTGGGTGTAGGTGGTGCCGTTCATCTCCCAGCCGAGCACGATCACGGTGTCGGGGACGCCGAGCCGCACCAGCCGCTGGGCGAGCTTGGTGAAGTGCGTGTCGAAGGCGCCGCTCGCGCCCTGCTCGATGAGGCCGCGCACCTGGGCGTCGGGGACGTGGCCCTCGTTGTCGGCCTGCATCGGCACATTGAGCACGAAGAGCCGGCCGGGTTCGGCGCGGGTCCACCGGGCCCACGGCTGGAGCAGGTCGCCGTCGCCTTCGATGCCGTCCCAGCTGTCGCCCGGCAGGTAGGTGTGGCCGACGCTCACCTGGGTGCCGCCGAGCCAGGTCTCCAGCCCGGCGAGGCTCTCGACGCCCTTGCTGCCGGAGTCGGTGAAGGCGCCCATCGGCGGCAGCCCGTCGGTCGTCCGCGCGGGCGCGCCCGGCGGGGCGGAAGGGGCGCCGGACGCCCCGTCCGTGGCGGTACCCGAGGCCGTGCCCGACGGGGGCGGCAGCGGAACCGCCAGCGGGTTGCCGTGCGCCGGCAGGCCGAGGACGCGGCCGGCGGAGTCGTCGCCGAGCGCGGTCGCCGTCACCCCGGACAGCAGTACCGCGGCCGTGACCGCCGCGACGCTCCCCCGCGCCCACCAGTGGTGTCGCTCGGCCATGACCACTCCTCGTTCGACGGCAAAGGCGCGCCGTACACGCCGCCTGACCGTCAGTCATAACGTACGAATAAATGGCGCGCGCGGATTCGGTAGCTCGGGCGCGACCGTGCCGCATACATTCGGGTGGCCATACGATCCGGCTCTCCTACCGAACTCCCTTACTCACCAAGGAATCCCTTCATCCGTCAATACCGGCCAGGGGTCACCGGCGATATCACCCGGTCGGATGAATTTCCGGATCATCGTTGCCGATCGTCGGCCGCGATCCCGGGATTCCCGGCCGCACGGGGCAAGATGAGCCGCGCCGAGAGCCGACGAGAGGAGCCGGGCATGGCGTCACGCAGGAGAGTGCTCAGGACCGGGCTGATCACCGCGGCCGCCGTGTCGGGCACCGCGGCCGGGCTGCGGCCGATGCTCGCGGCAGGGCAGCCCACCTCGCGCACCGCGGCCGCTCAGGGCGCCGGCGGGCAGGACGGGAAGGCCGGCGCGTCGGGACCGGCCGGCGACGGCGTGGACTCCCCGCTGGACGACGTGAGTTCCCCGCTGTTCGACGAGGTCTACCGCGGCCGCCGCATCCAGGGCTTCACCTCGGACGATCCCAGCGGCCTGCTGCTCCTCGTCGACGGGCGGCCACTGGGCGCCATGCGCCGGTTCGACGGCAGCTTCATCAGCATGGCCAACCACTTCCAGCCGTATCCGACGCCGCTGGCCACCGCCCGGGGCGCGGTCGACGTCATCGGGAGCGCCGAACTGGCCGACGCCGCCGCCGCGCACCATCACTGACCGACCGAGCGTCGAGAGGCCGCACCTGTGTACACCCGGATCAACCAGCGGAATCTGACCAGCGACCAGCGCTCGCGCTTCGTGCAGGCCGTACTGCAGCTCAAGCGGAACGGCGGGTACGACAAGTACGTCAAGCTGCACACCCAGTACTTCACCGCGGACGGCGAGACCGGGCAGCGGGTGGCGCACATGGCCCCGACGTTCTTCCCCTGGCACCGGCAGTTCCTGCTGGTCTTCGAGCACGAACTGCGGATGATCGACCCCGACGTCACCATCCCGTACTGGGACTGGACCGCCGACCGCTCCGAGACGTCGGCGCTGTGGGACGCGGACTTCATGGGTGGCAACGGCCGCTCCAGTGACGGCCAGGTGATGACCGGCCCGTTCGCGTACCAGGGCGGCAACTGGCCGATCAACTACGGCGTCACACGGGAGAAGTACCTCACCCGCAACTGGGGCCGCCCGGACCGCCCGATCGTGCTGCCGACCGCCGCCGAGGTGAACGACGCGTTGAAGATCGCGACCTACGACACCGCGCCGTGGAACTCCGCGCCGAGCACGCAGGGGCTGCGCAACAAGATGGAGGGGTGGACCGTCAGCGACGCCAAGGGCGGCTACCTGCACAACCGGGTGCACCAGTGGGTCGGCGGCCACATGATCGGCGGGTCCTCGCCGAACGACCCGGTCTTCTGGCTGCACCACGCCTTCATCGACCTGATCTGGATCCGCTGGCAGCGGCTGCACCCGAAGTCCGGCTTCCTCCCGGCCAAGCCCCTCAGCGCCGGCGACCCCGAACACGGCCGCGTCATCAGCCTCACCGAGCCGATGCCCCCGTTCAACGTGAAGCCGTCGGCGGTACTGGACCACCGCAAGTACTACACGTACGAAGAGGGCTGACGCAGTGGGCGGCCGGGGCCCCTCGCGGAAGAGCCGGCCAACGCGTACGGCCCCCGCCTCGTGCGGCTGAGGTGGGGGCCGTAGGGCGGTGCGAGGAATTCAGTACTGGGCGCCGCTGCCGCTGCTGTCCCAGTCGCTGCCACCGTGCGAGGAGCTGTTCGCGCACTGGTTGCCGAACGTCGGGTTGAGCAGGCCGATGACGTCGATGGTGTTGCCGCACACGTTCACCGGAACGTGCACGGGCACCTGGACGACGTTGCCGGACACGACACCCGGCGAACCGACCGCAGCGGCTCCGGCACCGGCGTCGGCCGAAGCCACACCCGCACCGGCGGCCAGCGCGGCACCTGCGGCAGCGGTGAGGGCCGCGGCCTTTGCGATACGCGACATCAAGATCTCCCTGAGACGTCATATGAGATGAGAATTGCCGCAAGCTGCGGCTTTTGACGCCTTGGGCAACGGCTCGGACCGGGAATGGTCACGCAGGTTGAGCCGAATCGGTGATGACCCCATGCGGTTACGGCAGGACCTGCGCGGGAATTGGGGTGCGCGGCGCGCTTGGCAGCGTACGCGGCTCGCGCAACGGGATGCACGGCGCGCGTAATACGCCGGGGAGGTGAATCGGCGCGGGGGCGGGCACACACGCGGCCCGCGAACCGTTCCTTCCGATGAGGAAAGCGGCACCTGCTCCCGCAACCGATGGGCCCCGGCGGGCCCGGGGCCCCGACCTGACACCGGCGCAAGTCGACTACGGCTGCGCGGGGTTCGGCGATTCGCCGGCCGCCCGCCCGGGATACTCCGTTGGGGTGCGGGCCCGGGGCGAACAGCTCCACGAACGGGCGAATCCTGTGCCCGGGTGTCGCCCGATGAGGTGACATCGGCGGGGTGCGGGGCCGGTAGCCCGTTAGGGTCCGGCGCATGAGCCAGACCGATACCGCCCCCGCGTCGTCACTCCAGAGCAGGCTGGGCACCCTCGTGGTGATCCCGTGGGCCGGCATCCATGAGGACGGCGAGGACACCCCGTTCCTGCTGGCCTACTCCCTCGGCGACGGGGTGGACGGCCCGGCGGCCGGGCAGGAGGCGGTGCTCGAGGCGGCGAAGGAGATCGGGCTGCCGGTGGGCGGCGCGGTCCTGGACATCGCGCAGGCCCCGAAGGCGAACGTGCGGCTCCTCGTGGAGGGTGGCAAGGCGGTCCTGACGATGCCTTACCTGAAGGTGACCTGTCCGGTGCCGGACCAGTGGACGGCCGCGGCCCGCGCCCGCGAGTCGGTCTACGCCATCCTGGCCAGCCGCCCGTGGCCCGAGGCAGTACCGGGCACCGAGGTCACCGAGGAGGCGCTGCGCGCGTTCGCCGCCGACGAGGAGGTGCTGGGCACCGCGGCCCACTTCACGGTCCCGGTCGGCAGTCTGCGCGGCTGACCCGTACCCGCCGCGCCGCCCGCGTGACCGCGGTGCCCGGGACCGCGTGGCCTCGGCGCGACCGGCGCCGATCCGTGCGACGCCAACGCAAAGGGGCGCTCCTCCAGCCGGAGGGGCGCCCCTTTCCTCGCCGGTCACGCGAGGCTCGCGGTGGGGTGGCGGTGCCGCGCGGGCACCGATGCGGGCGACGGTCAGCCGTTGACCAGTTCGTTGCCCGCGCTCACCGCGTCGGACCCGGCCTTGACGGCCTTATGCACGGCGTCGACCTTCGGGCCGACCCCGGACTGCTGGACCACCCCGGAGGCGACGCTGCCGGCCTGCACTCCGGCGTCGGAGGCGGTCACCGCGGTGCTCGCGAGGGCGGAACTGAGGTCGGCGGCCTGCACGGCGGGCGCTGCTGCGGCGGCGAGCACGAAGGAGCCGGCCGCGGCGGTGGTGAGGATGCGGAATACGTTCATGCTCGGTACAACGTCCGAGCCCGCCCGCAGGGCACGCCCGGGGCGCCGAGCGTCAGCCCTCGTCCACGGCGTTCACCCGCTCAGGTGGAGCAGCGCACCCGTCCGGGCGCATGCGACCGCGCGACCGCCGACGGTGAAAACGGAGGGGCCGTAGCGACACGGGAGACGGGCGGGGCACGGCGCGCGGCGGTGTTGCCGGGCCGTGACAACTACCGCACAGCGCGGCGATGTCGGCTTGGCACGCTGCCCTCACAGCGGTTCGCACCACCATCGCCGCACCGTCTCATCGTTCATGGGGGAACCGAGATGCCCGCGCCCAGTCGCCGCAGCCGCGGCCACAACCGCAGCACCGCCGCCGCCATCGCCCTGACCGCGGGCCTCACCGCGGGCGCCGCCCTGCTGCTGACGGGCTGCGGACCGGACGACCCCACCGCGGACAGCACCACCCCGCCCGCGACCACCGGAGGCACCGGGAACCCGACCGTCACCGCGAAGCCGGTCACCTCCGACTCGCCGCTCAACGGCACCGCGCACAACGGCCTGACGATCAGCGACGGCACCCGCTACGTCGTCATGAACGGCACCCGCGTCGACTTCGGCACCCTGGTCCGCGACCTCGCCTGGTCCCCGGACGGCGGCCGGGCCGCGTTCGTGGACGGCGACGGCGACCTCGCGGTGAGCAACCCCGACGGCACCGGCCGGGTGATCGCGGCGAAGAACCCCGGCGGCCAGACCTGGTCGCACCCGACCTGGCAGACCCGCAAGGCGGACCCTTCCGACGGCATGCCCGCGCTGGACAACCTGATATTCGCCGTGCGGTCGGGCGGCACCACGAAGCTGGAGAGCATCCCCGCCACCGGCGGCACCCCGCGGCCGGTCAGCCTCGACCAGCTGCCCGCCGAGCACCCCGACCCGCTGCCGGCCACCGGCAACCTCTGGCCCGATGCCGGCCCGGCCGGCGCCGCGGTCTACGCCAACTCCGACACCGGCAAGGTCTACATCCGCGACGACAACCTCCGGCCGCAGAGCTCGGCGCTCACCACCGGCTCCGAGCCGGCGATGTCCCAGGGCGACGACGAGGCCATCACCTTCGTCCGCTCCGTGGACGGCCACGACCACCTGTTCCTGGAGGAGTCCACGAACAGCGTTCCGGCGTACAAGGACCTCACCCCGAACGCCACCACGGACTACACCGAGCCGGCGTTCTCGCCCACCGGCGGCCTGATCGCCGCCCGCACCCCGGACGGCATCGTCGAGATCCACGCCGACGGCTCCGGCGCCCCGGTGAAGGTCTCCGACTACAAGGGACTGCCGGCCTTCCGGAACTCCTAGGGTCCGCAACTCCTAATCGGGCGAGCCCGGTTCGTCCCGAAGCTCGGCCCCCAGTTCGGCCCGCAGTTCGGCCAGGTGGGTGTCGGCCGTCTCGTGCGGCAGGAACTCCACCACGTCCAGGAAGCGGAACAGCGTCCGGGTCCCGGTGACCGCGAACTCGTACTCCGCGAAGCCGACCACCGCGCCCGACACCCCGCGCAGCGCGCCCCGTACGACATGCGCCGTCATGCCGTCGGGGCGCTCGGCGTCCGTGCCGCGGCGGGCGTTGGGGCGGGCCAGGTAGGGGCAGACCATCGAGGCGTAGAGCATGCACGCCCGGTGCCCGGGGCCCTCGGTGGTCGGCGCGAGGTTGCGGTACGGGCGGCCGGCCGTGCGTGCGTCGGCGATCGCCTCGGCCTCGGCGGCGCCCACCACCCGCCATACAGGGCCGCGCGGCATCCGGGTGCCGCACACCGAACACAGCCGCTGCCGGGCGCAGTCGGCGCTGCGCTCGTGGTCGGTGAGCGCGAACTGCGGCTGCTCGTCCTGCCACGGGGTGATCGCGGGCACGGGATAGCCGCGGTCGTCCCGTGGCCTGGCCTCGACGGGCGGCGGTTTGGGTACCGCGTCGAATCGCACGGGCCATGCCTATCAGGGTCGAACGGGCGGCCGGAACACCCCGGTCCGCCGGGCTCAGCCCGCGGGCCCCCGCCCGTCGCCCGTACGGCCCTCGCGCCATTCCGCCACCACCTGCTCGATGTCGAACGGGCGCAGGTTCAGCGGCGGGCCCTGCGGCGGTCGGCGGATCGCGGCTTCGATCTTCTCGTTGATCGCCGTGACGATCTGCCGCACCCGCCGCTCGGAGCGGGCCTCGGCGACGGCGGCGACCGCGTCCTCGGCCTCCTTGCGCAGCACCAGCGACGGCGGCAGGAAGGACAGCCCCTCGCGCTGCATCTTGCCCTTGACCCACCACAGTTCGTCGTAGGGGGTGTTCAGCGAGGCGAGCGGCTTTCCGCGGCCGGGCAGGTTCGCGAAGTCTCCGCGTTCCTCCGCCTCACGGATCTGCCGGTCTGCCCAGGTTTCGAAGGAGACTCCTGGCGGCTTGCGTTCGGTCATGCGGTCACTCCTCGATACGCCTCGACTCGGGGTCGCCGGGCACCAGCGGCGCGCACCTTCGAGGCTAACAAGTCCACCCGGCCGCGCGGTAAGGGGTGGGTTCCAGGCATACGGGCCCTACGACCTCGCCGTCCTCGGCCCGTGCCCCGGCACCGCCCGCGCGGCCAGCAGCGCCACGTCGTCCTCGGCCACGGCCGGCGCGAGCCGGTGCACCACCTGCGCCAGCAACGCGTCCAACGACCCTCCCCCTGCCCGCGACGGCGAGACCCCCACACGCGGCAGCCGCAACCCCGCCAGCCGGGCGAGCGACACGTCGATGTCCTCGCCGCGCCGCTCCACCAGCCCGTCGGTGTACAGCAGAAGCGTGTGCCCGGGCGGCCAGGGCGCGTACACCGTGTCGTACTCCCCGCCGAGGTCCGCGCCCAGCGGCGGGCCGGGGGGCACGTCGAGCAGCGTCACACCGCCGTCGGGGGCGACCATGGCGGGCGGCAGGTGGCCGGCGCTGGAGAACCACACGGCGCCGCGCAGCGGGTCGGCGATCCCCAGCAGGCAGGTCGCGGGCCGCTCCGCGCCCCCGGCCGCCAGCAGCCGGTCGATCCGGCGCAGCACCCGGTCCGGGGCGTCCCCCTCGCCGGCGCCGACCCGCAACATGGACCGGTAATGGCTCATCTCGACCGCCGCGCCGACCCCGTGGCCCATCACGTCGCCCATCGCCAGCAGCGTGAGCCCGCCGGGCAGCGCCAGCGTGTCGAACCAGTCGCCGCCGACAAGGTCGTTGGCGCCCGCCGGAAGGTAGCGGGTGGCGACGTCGACCCGCGGGTTCGGGGTGCCGGGCGTGGCCAGCAGCGCGCGCTGCAACTCCACCGCGATGCCGTGTTCCCGGGTGTAGCGGCGGGCGTTGTCCAGGCTGATCGCGGCCCGCTCGGCGAGCGCGCGGGCGACGGCCACGTCCTCGTCGTCGAAGCCGGGCGAGGACCCGGCCCTGATCATCGTCACCGTGCCGATCTGCTGGCCGCGCGCGGCGAGCGGCACGATCAGGCCGGAGTGGATACCCGCCGCACGGTAGGCCGCCGCCCGCTCGGCGTTGGGTGCGGACCGGCTCAACTCGTCGTCGGGCAGCAGGTTCATCACGATCGGCCGGCCCGTCTCCAGGCAGCGCGGGATCGCCGAGCCCGGCTGGTAGTCGACGTACTCGCCGGCCGCGCCGAAACCCGGCACCGCGTCGCGCAGCGCGGGGCGGGCGCTCATCGCGGACCGGCGCAGCCGGATCGTGCCGTCGGGCGGTGGCCGCCGGCCGTCGCGGGCCCCGCTCGACAGCACCTCCACGGTCGCGGTGTCCGCCAGCACCTCCACCAGCAGGTCCGCCAACGCCTGGCAGGTCTGCTCCATCTCCAGCGTGGAGCCGATCCGCATCGCCGCCGCGTCCAGTACGAGCAGCCGTTCCCTGGCCCGTTCCAGCTCCTGCCGCGTCTCCTGGTCCGCGCTGACCTCCAGCAGCACCAGGCCCACGCCCAGCACCCGCCCGCCGTCCGCGACCCGGTGGCAACTGCCGCGCCAGTGCCGCCGGGCGTGCGCGGAGTCCGCCCTGGTCTGCCCGCTGGAGGCCAGCTCGCGCGGTCGGCCGTCCGCCAGCACCGCGCGCATCATCCCCTCGTCGAAGTCGACCCCGGGCACCACATCGGCGATCCGCCGCCCGATGTGCGCGTCGACGTCGACCCCGTTCATCCACGCCAGCGCCGCGTTCACGTACAGGTACCGCAGGTCGGGGTCGAGCAGCGCCACCCCCGCCTGCGTGCCCTCCAGCATTTCCTGCCACACCGCGCTGCCGGGCGCCGGAACGTCGGGCTGCATCGGTGTCCCTCCTCCAGGTCGTACGTCCACCCAGCGCGCAGGTCGCGGGATCGGCG
>NZ_JACEGK010000097.1:0-17910 GCF_056859195.1 Streptomyces sp. NH27 | reverse complement strand
CGGCTGCGCCGTGTGCCAGCGCTGCGCCTCGCTTCGCTCGGCGCGCCCATGCTGCGCATGGGCCGTTCCCTTCGCTGCGCTCCGGTCACGGGTGGGGCCGGCCGCTGCGCGTCCGGCTGGCCGCGCGGTGCGCGGCCCGGTGCTGACGGGTGGCCAGGTGCGGGTGTGTGGCTCCTAGTGTGGTGTTGGGGAGCGCGGTGCGCTCTGGGGGCGGGGCGCTGCGCTTCCCGCTGGGTGGTCCTCGCGGCTGCGCCTTGAGGACCTTGGGGCCCGCTGGCGCGGGCCAGGCTGGCTGTGAGGGTGGGGGGTCGCTCGTTCGTGTGGGTTCCAGTGTAGCGGGTGCATCGCACGGATGCAGCATGTACCGTTGGCGGAAACACGGGACAGCCCCCGGCCACGGGGCGGGGCTCGATAAGCGAGGACGATTTGAATTCGTTGAGCTTCGAAATGCGCCATGAGGCGCGGAAGGAAATCCAGCGTGAGGTTACCGGTCTGGCTGCGGATCAAATTCACGGTCGCTGGGTGGCCGCTTGGCGGCCTGGAAAAGGACGACCGGCCGGCGGTCAGTACGGAGGAGCGGCTTGCTGCGGTCCGGCGGAACGAGCTGAAGCGGCTGTGGAGTTGGATGACCGCCTCGGGGTGGGAGACCTACTCCCCCGAGAGCGACCCGGTCGTGGACCGCTGGCAGCAGGAGAGTGAGGAGCGCGCGAACGGTGAAGCCGCGGGGGCGGATCCGGAGGAGCGCCCGGTCGGCGGGGCCTATCAACTGGAGGATGCACGCCGGAGGTACCTGGCCGTCATCCTGGACAACGCCCTGACGACTGTGCGCGGCCGGGAGTTGGCGAACCCGGATGCGGACCAGCTCAGCCTGCTGGACGACTTCTTCACCCGCGCTGTTGTCTTTCCCAACCCGCACGGCAGCGGGGTGCACCCCCGTCCCCACCAGGCTCTTTTCGGCTGGACCGGCGAGGCGCCCGGGATCGGGCACGCCAGCGATCCCGGGCGGGCCCTGGCGGTGTTCCTGCTGGCCTACCTGGACCACCACGGGATGGCCTTGACGAAGGCCGACCGACCCGCAGCGCCCGGGGATAGCAGCGGCGTCAGCCGGCCTCCGGTCCGCAGTGCGAGCGCGGACGAGCCGGGCGAGGCGCCGGCGGAGCTTGTCGACCGTGTCCTGGCGGTGTGCGGGGAGCACTTCGCGGCCGTCACCGGCACCAGCGGCGACCGGTGGGAGGCGGAGTCCCGGGACGTGGTGGGGATCGCGCTGCGGACCGTGAAGCTGGCCGAACGGGACGCCTACCCGCAGGTGCTGGAGGAGTTCCTGAACGCCAACCGGGCGCGGCTGGAGCGGCTGTGGGCGCGTTACGGGCCCGGCGGGCTGTTCGAGGACGAAGTCGTCCTGGTCGACATGACCGCCTGCTACGTGCTGTGCGAGCGGCTCGAGGCCGTCCCGCTGGGGCTCGAAGGGATTTGGGCGGAGCACAGCCAGGAGGACACGGCGCTGGAGCGGCTGCACGACGCCTGGCGGTACGACACCGGTGACAAGGACGGCGGGCGATGAGCACTCCGCAGATCCGCGCCGCCTCCGCACCCGACGTCAGCGCCGACCCGCGCCGCCGCATGGGCGACTACATGACGATGCAGGTCAACGCCCGCATGCGGATCTTCGCCGCCCTGGCGGCCGTGGGGATCGAGCCGGATGAAGCCGACCAGCTGGTGTGCGCGGTGGAGGCCGGCGCCGTCGCCGGGGGCCACTGCTGGGTTGAGGAGCAGTGCGAACTGGCGCCCGATGACCGGGGCGAGGCGTACGGGCAGGGCTGGGACGGCGGCGTCACCGCGGCGACCGACACCCTGGTCTCCACCGCCGACAGCGTGTACCGGCAGCGGGGACGTGCCCTGACCACGTCGGCGGTGCAGAAACTCGCCGGGATCATCCATAACCACCAAAAGGCCGGGGAGCAGACCGGACCGGCGGGCAGTGATGGCGTTTCACATTCGATGGAGTCAGGGGCGGGAGAATGAGCGGGATTCAGCTCAAGGAACACCAGATCAAGCAGAAGGCGGCTTTCCGGAAGTGGGTTGGATTCCCCGCAAGATCATCTGTGCCCGCCCGGGGGAAGCGGGGCACCATCGTGTCAGCGACCGGATCGGGTAAAACGATCATGGCCGCTGCGAGCGCGCTGGAGTCCTTCCCGGACGGCCGGATCTTGGTCACCGTCCCGACCCTGGACCTGCTGGTGCAGACCGCGCAGGCGTGGCGTGCGGTGGGCCACCGCTCCCCGATGGTCGCGGTGTGCTCCCTGGAGAACGATGCGGTGCTGAACGAGCTGGGGGTGCGCACCACCACCAACCCGATCCAGCTCGCCCTGTGGGCCGGCTCCGGGCCGCTGGTGGCGTTCGCCACGTACGCCTCTCTCGTGGACCGCGAAGACCCCGAGGACCCGTCGGGCCGGGAGAAGATGCGCGGGCCGCTGGAGACCGCCCTGGCGGGCGGAGACCGGCTCTACGGCCAGCGCATGGACGGCTTCAACCTCGCCATCGTGGACGAGGCCCACGGAACGGCGGGCGACCTCGGGCGCCCGTGGGCGGCAATCCACGACAACGCACGCATCCCCGCGGACTTCCGCCTCTACCTCACCGCCACCCCCCGCATCCTCGCCGCACCCCGGCCGCAGAAGGGCGCCGGCTGCAAGGAGCTGGAGATCGCGAGCATGATCAGCGACCCGGAAGGCACCTTCGGGGCCTGGCTTCCCGGCGCGGAACTGGGGCTGTCGGAGGCGGTGGAGCGGGGCGTCCTGGCCGGCTTCGAGATCGACGTGCTGGAGATCGAGGACCCCGACTACTTCGTGGGCCTGTCGCAGGAAGCCCGCCGCGGACGGCGCCTGGCACTGTTGCAGGCTGCGTTGCTGGAACACGCCGCCCGCCTCAACCTGCGCACCGTCATGACGTTCCACCACCGGGTCGAGGAAGCCGCCGCGTTCGCCGGCAAGCTCCGCGAGACGGCCGCCGACCTGTACACCGACCCGGTCACCGACTACGTCCTGGACCAGGCCGACGAGCGCCCCGATTCCCCCCTCGGGGCCGAGCCGGACGAGGTGGAGCCGGGCCGCCACGTGCACCCGGACCGGGTCTGGGCGGCGTGGCTGTGCGGCGACCACACCGTCGCCGAACGCCGCGAGACCCTGCGCCAGTTCGCGAACGGCATCGACGCCAACAGCCGGCGCGTCCACCGCGCCTTCCTCGCATCCGTCCGCGTCCTCGGCGAAGGCGTCGACATCACCGGCGAACGGGGCGTCGAGGCGATCTGCTTCGCCGACACCCGCGGCTCCCAGGTCGAGATCGTCCAGAACATCGGCCGCGCCCTGCGCCCCAACCCCGACGGCACCACCAAGACCGCCCGGATCATCGTGCCCTGTTTCCTCGAACCCGGCGAAGACCCCACCGGCATGGTCGCCTCCGCCAGCTACGCCCCCCTCGCAGCCGTACTCCAAGGACTCCGCTCGCACGACAAACGCCTCGTCGAGCAACTCGCCTCCCGCGCCCTCACCCGCGGCCGCGAACAGCGCAAGGTCCACGTCAAGCGCGACAGCGAAGGCCGGATCATCGGAGCCGGCGGCGGAAGCGACAGCGAGGGCCAGCAGCAGGACGACACCGACGCGGGCTTCGAATCGGCGCTGCTGAACTTCGCCGGCCCCCGCGACGCCGCCACCATCGCCGCGTTCCTGCGCACCCGCGTCCACACGCCCGAGCCCCTGGTCTGGCTCCAGGGCTACCAGGCCCTCACCCGCTGGCGGAAGGACAACGGCATCACGGGCGTCCACGCCGTGCCCTATGACGTGGAGGTCGAGGTCGGGGTCACCCGGGACTTCCCCCTCGGGCGGTGGGTGCACCAGCAGCGCAAAGCCCACCGGGCGGGGGAACTCGAAGAACACCGCGAGGAACTGCTGAACGCCCCCGAGGCCGGCATGGTCTGGGAACCGGGCGAAGAGGCGTGGGAGAACAAGCTCGCCACCTTCCGGTCCTACCGGCGCGCCACCGGCCACCTCGCACCCCGCCAGGACGCCATGTGGGGCGACGGCGAGGCCATGGTGCCCATCGGGCAACACCTGGCCAACCTGCGCAGGAAGGGAGAGAAAAATGGGCTCGGCAAGGACCCGGAGCGGGCCGCCGTGCGTGCGGCGCAGCTCGCGGAGATCGACCCGGACTGGGACTGCCCGTGGCCGCTGGACTGGCAACGCCACTACCGGGTCCTGGCCGAGGTCGCCGCGGACGAACCCGGCGGCGTACTGCCCGACATCCAACCCGGCGTGATCTGGGACGGCGACGACATCGGCACCTGGCTCCGACGCCAACAGCAGCCGGCCACCTGGACACTGCTCACCCCCGAACAGCAGCAACGGCTGACCGGACTCGGCCTGCAGCCCACCCCGACACCGTCACCCGCCCCAGCAACCGCAAGCGCAGCGAAAGGCACGGGCAAAGCACAGCAGGCCTTCCAACGCGGCCTGACCGCCCTCACACAGTGGGTCGAACGGGAAGGCCCGGGCCGACCCGTACCCCGCGGACACAGCGAGCAAATCGCGGTCGACGGCCAGGCAGAATCCGTGGCGATCCGGTTGGGCGTATGGCTCACCAACACCAGGAGCCGCCGCGACAAGCTCACCGCGGATCAGCTGGGCGCGCTGCGGAAGCTGGGCATCGAGTGGGCGTGAAGAAGCAACCAGCTGACCGGACTCTGGTGTCCGCCGCGTCAGGCGGCGCAGCGGAAGCCAAATCGAGCGTCGAGCACACTACGGTTCTCAGATGAACCAGGATGAGATCCGTGACGAGCTGGTGCGTTCCGCACAGCGATGGGCTCGGACGGCTATCGACGCCTACCTCGAAGAGCCCGCAGACCAGGACTTCGCAGTCCATCACATGGCCGTGGCTGTCGAGCACCTGGCCAAGGCCTGTCTGGCGTCCGTCGCACTCACATTGCTGGCCGACATCAAGCCTTCTGTACAGGACCTGCTCGTGCTGGGCGGTCAGGAAGACAAGGTAGAGAAGGGACGTACAGGCCTCAAGACCGTCGGCGGCGCGGAGGCCGTGATAAGGCTCGCGCAAGTACGAAAGGTTACCCAAGTAGGAAGGAGCGACATTCCTGTACAGCTTGCGGCGTTGAGAGATGCCCGCAACGGCATCACCCACATGGGGTGGGGGCGGCCGCCTAGTGAATGTCGAGAACTCCTGACAGCTGGTATTGAGTACATCGATTCTTTGCTGCCCGATCTAGCGAAGGACCCAGCAGGGTTTTGGGCGAGCCGCTACGAGGAGTGTCAGAGCCTCGTGGAGAAAACGACCACCGAGCTGAAACTGCGCTACGAAGCGAAGATCCGGCGGGCGAGAAAGATCTTCGCCGAGAGAACAGCCCACCTGTCCGCCAGCGAAAAGTTGTCTGTCGTCGCCAGTTTGTCAGCGGCCCCGGCGCCCAGCGGATGGTTTCTGCATGTGCCCACGCAGTGTCCCGCATGCGACAGTGCTGCCTTCATGAGCGGGCGTGACAAGGATGGCGATTACGGCGACATCTGGTTCTTTCCACGCTTCTTCGGATGTCGGGTCTGCGACCTCACGCTGACCAGACCGGAACTGGATCTTGCGAACATGAGAGCCCAGTCATTGCGCACCGAGGAGGAGGTGGATCCCGACTGGGAACCCGACTTCGGGTGACGATCCCGGTGGTCCTGATGCGATGGCCCGGGCACCGACGGGCCTGAGCAGGGCGCAGCAGACACTCCAGCGCCGCCTTGCGGCCCATGCGCGCAGGGGGTGAGGCGTGAAGGCGTCCTCCGGCCGGTACCCCCGGGCGCAGTGAGCAGTCGCGGTCGACGGCGAGAAGGAGCCGGTGCTCGTGAAGCTCGGCGTACAGTTTTCCAACCAAGTGGAGGCGCGACAAGCTCACGGTGGATCAGCTGGGCGCGCCTCTGGAACCGGGCATGGGGTGGGCGCGGTGAGGCCCGACGGCGATACGCCGACCATCCGACGACCTCTATTCCTCCCGGAGGGTGGCTGGTGTTCTCATGTCGTACGGAGAGGTTCTGTTCCCGGGGACTCGCACGACGACGGCCCATCGGTCTCGCTGGTCGGGGGCTGGTGAAGGGATTCGCTCGGCCCACATGTTGTCGCGGATGTTGGGGATCCAGTCTTTCTTCGGCGTGAGGTCGAGAACGACGAGCATGCCCAGTGTGATGCCGCCGGCCTGGTAGGCGATCGTCTGGCCGAGGTAGCGCCGCAGTCCTTTGCGCGTGGTCTGCCCGGTGGTCCGTTTGCATTCGATGATGGTCGTGAAGCCGGGGAAGCGGACTTCGATGTCGGCGCGGCCGCCGCTTCGGTCGGCTGCCTCGATGTCGACTTCGTCGAGGTTTCCGTCCAGGTAGTCCTGGAGGTCTTCTTGGACGGTGTTCTCCAGGGGGAGCTTCTCTCCGGGCTCGGGGGCGAAGAGGTAGGCGAAGCGTGGCGTGTGGTGGGCGCGGGCGCGGTTGGTTCGGCTGTGCAGGAAGCGGATGGTCTGAGTGATGAGCTGGATGAAGCCCTGCCGGATGACGGGGTGGCGGAAGTCGTCGCAGTCGTTCAGGACTGCGACGACTTCGTTGTAGATCTGCTGCTGCGCGATCGGGAGCTGAGAGATCAGGACGGCATCGGTCTGCGAGATGCTGTCCTTCAGGCTTTCGAGCATCCGGGTGGGTAGGGCGGCCAGGACGTGGCTACCGACCGCGGCGGCCAACTCCGGGTAGAGGGCCGCCTGCGCTGCTTTTCCCGGGGCTCCTGGTTGTGCCTGCGGATCGTGGGTCTGGAGGCGGTCGTCGACGGCTTGGAGAAGCTGCTGGGCGCTGGCTGCGTCCCAGTCCTCGGGTGCGTCGGCGATCAGGCCTCGCAGGTGGAGTAGGAGGCCTTGGCGGCTGGCGAAGGCGTTCTCGATGCGGGGCGCGACCAGGACTTGCATGCCGGCGGTGCCGTCGGCCGACTGTACGCGGACGCTGCGGTGGGCTGTGTAGGTGGCGAGGATGTGCTGGATGGTCTGATTCGGCCAGGTGGTCAGGGGCTGGTCAAGATAGGCGTCGGCGTGTTCGAGGTCGTGGCTGAGGGTGTACCAGGCGGCTTCTGTGTCGTATCGGCCGGCTCGCCAGTGCGTACGGGTGCCGGTCAGCCACATCGCGTGTTCCGTCAGGGAGCGGCGGAGCTGGCGGGCGGCGGAGTTCACGGTGGTGGTGTTGCCTGCGTCGAAGGCTAGGACCGCGTCGAGTGCGGCGAGGAAGGCGGTGGCGTCGGGGCGGTCCTCGTCGGCGTCCAGAGCTTGCTGGAGGAGGCCGCGGGCGGTGGCGAAGGCGTCCAGAAGGGCATGCCGGTCGGGGGCGTTGGCGGCGTCGGCGAGGTGGCACATGGCCAGCTCGTAGACGGCGTCGCCGTGCACCGCTGTGCCGACGAAGTTCTGGAGTGCTGTGCGTAGATCTGCATCGCGCCAGTGTTCGTAGGCGGTGCCGAGTGCCCGCACGGTGCGGCGGGCGTAGCTGCTGGGGGCGGTGGGGGCTTCGGGGTCGATGAGCCGGTCGAAGAGCGCGAAGCGGCGTGCGGTCCCTGGCAGGGCAAGGCGGAGGGCGGCTTCGAGGAAGTGCCCGGCGAGTTCTGCATCCAGGGGTGCGGTGTGGTGGCGGCTGCGTTCCAGAGCGAGGGCATTGAGCTGGGTGGCGGCGCGCTGGAGGTAGCCGGGGTGTTCGACCAAGCGGTCGAGGGTGTCGGCGGCTGCAGTAGGGCTGCCGGTGAGGCTCAGTGCCCGGGTGATGAAGGTGGCTGCCCGGTCGGGGTTGTGGAGGGTGTCCCATTCCTTGAGGAGGGTTTCTGCGGCGCGGAACCACATCAGGGATGCCTCAAGGGGGTCAGCCTGGCTCCAGAGGGCGTCCTCGCCGCCGAGGTCCGCGAGTGTGGGCGGATCGCCGTCCCTGGCAAGGCGCATCTCGAGTGGGGTCACAGCAGGTGGCCTTTCTCGAGCGAGTGGGCGATCGGCGAGGGGCGTCGGTCACCTTAAACGGCGGTTCACCACACAGGGTCACCCGAGGCTGCAGCTTTCAGCCGCCCGGAGGGGATCACCGCGGTGGCAAGGTCGCGTTTGGCCGTGGCCATGATGACCTGAAGATCTGGGGTTTCCTCGCAGATGCCCTTGAGCTGGCTGAGGACTTCCGCCAGGTCGACGTCGATGGTCTCCTGGGCTCCGGCGGAGTCGAGCAGCAGCAGGCCCGGGTGGCGACCCACGCCGGTCTCCTTGCCGACCCGCAGGAGGGCCAGGAGGGTGGCGATCCGCAGGCGCACCTGCTCGCCGGGCGTTACGGCGCTGAAGGTCGTTTTGCTGTCGCCCTTGATGACTTCGAGTTTTCCGTTGCCGAACAGCTTGATGGACTGCAGCTCCTTCATACCGAGCCGGATCGCCAGGTTGCAGATCTCCTGGCTGACGTTGCCCAGCAATGCGGCCGAGGCGTCCTTCGCGCGCTTGTCGGCCTCCTTACTGGCCGCATCGAGAACGCTCTCCTCCGGTGACATCCCCTCGGGTGGGCGGGCCTGGCGCTCGGCGGCCTCACGCTCACCGAAGGCGCCCTCGAGTCGGGCTACCTCCAGATGGGCGCGCAGAGCGGACTCGCGGGGCAGTGCGGCTTGCGCTTCGTCCAGCCGGTGGCGGGCCTGGGCCAGGGCTGCCTTGGATGCTTCCACGTTCCTGGCGGCCTGCCGGGCCGCGCTCTTGGCCTCGTTGTAGGCGTCGTTGAGGGTTCCGATGGAGGCGGCCAGTTCGTCGGCGGCGCCCGGGTCGGTGATCGCTTCTGCAGGCGCCGAACCGCAGATACGGCAGTGCGCCTCATCCAGGCCGGCGTGGGGCAACAGGTCCAGCGTGGTGGAGCAGCGCGGGCAGCAAGTGGGCTTGAGCGCGCCGAAAAACCGCTGGGCTGCCGCGGTCTCACGGACGTCCCGGAGCCGTGCCCGGTCCAGAACGAGAGTCTCGTGCAGCTCTTCCTCGGCCTGACGGTTCTGCTGCAACTGGTGCAGCCAAACGGTGTGCTGGCCGGTGAGCTCGAAAAGGTGCGCGCCCGCCTGCTCCACGGTCTTGACCGCCGACTCCAGGCTGGGCGCGGTGTCTGCCAGCTCGGCTGCCTGACGGGCGCGGGTGAGCTCCCTTTTGAGGTCGTCCAGCGTGACGCCGCGGGCTGTGAGGTCCTGCTGAGCGCGGCGGCGCTGGCCTTTCAGGGATTGCTGCACCAGGTCCAGGGCCGCCTTGGCGTCGCGGCGGGTCGCTGTCCACGGCAGGCCGACGAACATCTGCAGCAGACTCACCATCGTGCCGCCGCCGGCTGTCTCCCCCAGCAGCGCGTCACTCTCGCGGTTACGGCACAGCAGGGCGTGGCTGAAAGCGGGCCAAGAGGTCACCACCACCTGGCCGTCGCGGGCGTCCTGGCCCTCCTCAGCTACGGAGGTGTCCTTGCGCCATCCGCGCAGGAAATCCAAGCCCAGCCGGTCCATCATGAAGGCGCTCATCACCGAGGCGAACTCCGCCTCACCCGTGAAGGGGGTGAGGTGCTGTTTGGCGCCGACGGTCAGCGTGCCGGTGAGCCCCCCGCTCGGTGTCTCCACGAGCACGGTGAACGGTTCGCCGTCGATGTCGGCGTCCAGGCGCACCTGGTGGATCCACTTCCTGACATCAGCCTGGAGGGCATCGGTCCCGCGCAGGCACCACCAGATGACCTCCAGGATGGTGCTTTTACCGCGCAGATTGTCCGCAGTCACGCCCCACAGTCCTGCGCCCAGGTCCCAGGAAAAGTCGACCGTCCCAGTCGACTTTCCGCTCTTCTCCCCGGTGAAGGACACGTGTGTGACCAGCAGCTGGCGGGGCCGGGGCAGGATGCTGCTCTCGCGCACCCCGTGTCGCGCCAGAATCTCTGCGGTCTGCCCGGTCTCGAGGCGGGCCCGGCGGGCCACCGCCTCCACGAAGTCGCTCATTCGCCTGCTCCCGCCCTGCCTGCCGTGTTCTTCACGAGCCGCTCACGGACACGCTCGGTGATGCCGCTGATGCTGGCCTTCCATACGGTGCGCTCGTACTCAGCCTGCTGGTACTGGAGTTCCTTCAGCTGGCTGCCGCTGCGTTGTCCCGCCACAGCCAGGACGACCGCTGCCCGCTGGTCATACCAGGCCAGGTCAGGGGCATCGGAGCGCAGCTCCGTGACGAGATCCCGGCCTGCGGCCAGCAGGTAGTAGTCCCAGCGCTCCACCTTCGCGGGAGGCTCCCCCACCGCCACCACATCGATCAGGCCGTGCGCGAACAGCAGCGACAGGGCGTCGTCAAGGGCCTCCCAGGCGCCGAACCGCCAGCGCACCATGGGGTAGCGGGAGATCTCCGGTTCGTCGCCCTCAAGAAGAGCACGCGCCTGATCCATCGCCCACGCAAGCTCGGCGATGGAGCCGCTCTCGACCTGGTTGAGCAGCTCATCGGCGAGGTAGTCCGGGTTCCGCAGCCAGAAATCGAGTGCCTGCAGACGCTTCTGCCCGGAGATCAGCGCCACAGCGCCCCCGGGTGCGTCGCCTGCTGTGCTGTCCCCGCACGGCGTTCCGCAGCGGTCCAGCAGGAACAGCAACCGCACCGCATCTTGTGCCCGCGAAGCCCGTCGCACGGCAGAATCCGCCACTCGGCCCCCTCAAATCCCCCAAGCCCAGCAAGATCCCCATGAATAGCACATGCCAACGCGCCGCGTAACCAGTTGGATACGAGTCATCAAAACAGTGTCGTCCCCTCAAGGGACCCTATTGATCGGCTCGGGGCCGGGAACGTCCGAGGCCTCCGCAGACCGGCGAAATCTCCGCCGCCGGTGGCCCGGCCCCGGCGAGCTTTTCCGCCGCAGGGGTGACAGCGACATTGGATCCCTGCGTCAGGGGCCCGGCTGGCGGCTCCGGCATCGGTGCAGGGCCTGTGCGAACTGGCCGTACATCGCCGCCCGGTGAGCGCCGCGGACCCCGCGCAGGGATGCCAGCAGGCCGAGCAGCAGGACCAGCGGCCGGCCCCAGCGCGCGAGCAGGAACAGCGCCATGGCGGCAGGGGGCAGGCCGGCGAGCACGGCGGTCAGGGCGGTCGGCGTAGCGGCCGGCATGGTGATCGGTTCCTTCCCGGCGTCGCTGTGTGCGGCGCCTGGTGCCCATCTCCTCACACCGCTGGACGGCCTCCGGCTAGAGCTTCGCGGGGTTGTAAACTGAGGCGGGTGACCCGCTGCGCGCCCTCCGGCGCCGATGCTGCGCTCATCGCCGCACTTGCCGACCTCGGACTGGCCGTCTCCCAGGCGCAGTTGGAGCGGTGGCGGGCTGCGCACTACCTGCCGCCCCACCCCCGCGAGCACTTGGGGCGCGGTCGAGGCACCGCCTCGCACCTGCTGCCCCAGACCGTGGGCCGGGCCGCGTGGCTGGCCGCCGCCTCCTGTCAGGGCAGGGCGCTGCCGGTGGCGGCGGCCTGGGCCTGCTGGTCGGCTGACGGCTCGCCGGGCGGCGTGGCCCGGCTGCGGACCGCGGTCGTGGACCAGCTCGACCGGTACGGGAGACGGCTTGCGACAGGGAACGCCCGTGATGACGACAGTTGGCAGCGGCGCCACGACGCGGCCGAGGCGGCCGCGCGCCGCGTGCCGGACCTTGACCAGCACGCCCTGCTGCGGGCCGTCGCCACCACCGCCGCACGCGACCCGGCCGCGGTCGCGCCCCTGCCGCGCGTCGACCGCGGCCTCGCCCTCGTCCTGGGCCGGCTGCTCGCCGGCGGCGGTGAAGACGTCGGCGAGGACGAACTCCTGGAAGCGCTGTGCCAGGTCTTTCCCGAACAGGCCGAAGGGATGCGTACCGCAGCCGCAGCCCGGGACGCAGCCGGGCACGGCGGCACGTGGGAGGGCTTCCCGCTGGCCGGAGGCTGGCCGGCACTGCAGCACGCGGTACAGGCCGCGCCCGACCCGGCCCTGCGCCGCGCGGTGGAACTGGTCACCGCCACCTCCGCGGCCCTCGAACTGGTCCTCGTCCGTCTCGGCCCCGCCGCCCAGGCCGGACTGCCCGCACCGCCGACCGGCCTCGATATCGAAGCAGTCCCGGACGCCATGACCACGGCGCTGGCCGACCCCATGTGGGACGAGTGGGGCCGCCACATGCCCATCCAAGGCGACAGCCCCGCCTGGCCCACCGTCGCCGCCTACCAGACCGCGCTCACTCTCCTTCTGCCCGGCCGAGCCGACGCCCTCGCCAGCTACCGGGAACGCACCGAGCAACTCATCCGCCGCACCCAGAACCCCATCCAGCCGTAACCCTCCCCGGCTGCCTGTCGTCTTGGGCACGCCCCGGCGCCAGCGCAGGAGCAGGTGAATCATGACCGAGTCCACTCCCCCGGGCCGTGTCCCCGGCGCCAGGACGCGGGAGCGGTGCCCGGCACATACCGGTCAGGCCGCCGGTCCCTGCAGCGCTGCCCAAGCCCAGCCGGCCCTCCGGCCTGCGGTGCTGCGGGTTGCCCCGGTGGCCGGGGAGACGACGTGGTCGTACCTGTCCCGGCTCGCCTGCCGCTACGGCATGGAACCCGCCGCGCTACTACCGTGGTGGACCTGGACCGGCTCCCGGCCCCGGGACGAGGCCGGCCCGCGCGACGACGCCGAGGTGCTACTGAACCCGGCCGGCCGACAGTTACTCGCCCAGCTGGGCGGAGTCAGCGAACACGATCTGGCCCGGGCGCTACCCGCCTTCGGCGACGAACCGCAGCCAGCTCCGGCGACTGCTCCCCGCCCGCCCGGGGAAGCCGCTGGCACCGGCACTCCGGCGGGCCGGTGGAAGGTCGCCTCGGCCGGGGAGCACGGGCCGGCGGCGTACGGGTGCGCGCTGTGCGCGGCGGCCCGCACCGGCCGGGACACCGTAGTGGTGCGGTACGTCGCGCCGTGGCAGCGGGTCTGCGCCCGTCACCGGCGGTGGATGCTCACCGCAGGGGACGGCCATCGCCACCATCACCTGGACCTGCGGGCGGCCCCGGAGGTCGCCGCGGCACAGCGGGCCTGGCCGAAGGTCGCCCAGGCCGCGGCTGCGGCCGGGGCCGATCCGGGGCGGGTGTTCGCCCTAGCCCACGCCGTGGTCTGCGCGTGGTGGGAACAGGCCCTGGAATGGGATCAGGAACGCATCTGGCCGGCCCGCCTCCATGCGGTCGCCGGTGGGGATGCCGGGCCGCGGTTTTGGTGGTGGCGGATCATCGCCCGCGACGCAGTGGTCTTCCCCGAGACCGTGGCCCTCGCTCGCATGCTGCTCGACCCCGGCATGCAGGAACGGATCTGGGACGACCACGGGCGCGGCGGGCCGGTACGCCCGTTCCGGCCCGATGGGGCGTTCTTCCGCGAACTCGCGGCACGGCTGGGGCGGCCCTGGCTGGCGGACACCGGCCAGGCCCCGCAGACGGGGCTGGTACTCGGCGGGCCGCTGCATGCCGGGCCGCTGCTGGACTGCGTGGGCGCGTTCACCCGCATCCGCCGCGGCCAGCAGCACCCCCAGGGGTACGGGCTGGACCCGTGGTGGCTGCGCGCGGATCACCGCCCCGCCTCGGCCCGGGTCCAGCTGCGTGCCCTGGCCGAACAGGCGGCAGCCGCACGCGGCCACGGCAGCACTGGCGGTGCCGGGCCGGGCCCCGGCACCACGCCCGCGGTCCGGCGGCTGTTCCGCGACCGGCACGGCCGCGCCGCCGCTGCATACACCACTGCGCCCACACCGCCGGGGTGAGCGCACCCGCGCCCGGCAGCCTCGGGGCGAGCGGCGGACGCCAGGGCAGGGGTCCGCACTGACACCGGCAGCCGGCCCGCGCCATCATCGGCAGTCCGGGGCGAACCGGGCGGTGTGCGGCGGAAGTTGGCCGGATTCGGCGGTCCGCGCGCACGGGCACGCTTGACTGGAGCACATGATCGACACGCACCACCCGCCGGCGCCCGGCGGCCCCGCCTTACCCCCACCGCCACGGCAGATCGCTGGAGCCCGCGGCGGTGCGCAGGCCGCAGGGGAGGCCGGTCCTCGGGCATCTGGTCCGGCAGGCGGAGGATGCGGCCAACTGCCGGCCGCGGCGGTCCGCGAGCCGGTTCGCACATCCGGGCACCCCGCCGGGCTGTCAGACGGGATACCGGGAGATGCTGAGGCGACCGCGGAGTTACCGGTCGGGACCGGCGACGGACTGGAGGCCCGGTTCATCGACCAGGCGGGAACCGAGCAGCGGACCTTATGGCCGGACGCCGCGCGTGGTGTCTGCTTGGAGGAGTGCGGCCCGGTGCGCCGTTTTCCGGTGCGGCACGGCAAGCGGATGGCGCCGGGTTGGTGGTGGTCGGCGACCGACGGCCGGCTGGTGCACTACGCGTCCGGGGTGATGCGGACCCAGGTGATGCTGCTGGACCATGATCCTCAGGTGGTGGCCATAGCGTGTCGTCCGGTGGAGCTCACCTGGTATGACCGTGAGGGGGCCCGGGTGCGGCACGCACCGCATCTGATGGCCCGTCTCGCAGACGGCAGGGGTCTGCTGGCGGACTGTGCCGGGCACGGGGACATCTCGCCGCGCCTGGCCTCCCGCGCTGCGGTGATGGAGGCCTCGGCCGCGGCGGTGGGATGGCAGTACCAGGTCCTGCGGCCCCCGGATCCGGTTCTGGCGGCCAATCTGCGCTGGCTGGCCGGGTACCGGCACCCCCGCTACAAGGGCGGAGAATTGGCCAGGCGCGCAGCCGAAATCTTCCGGCGGCCGCTACCGCTGATCGAGGGGGTGCGTGAACTCGGTGATCCGGTCCAGGTCTTCCCGGTGGTCTTCCACGCGCTGTGGCACGGCAAGTTGTCGGCTCCCCTGGAAGAGCCCCTGCACGAGCGGGTGACCGTGACGGCAGGCCGCCCCGGGCGGGGGCAGGGGTGAGCGCCGTAGTACTGGAGCCCGGAACGCACGTGCGGTTCGCGAAGCGGACCTGGACGGTCGTCATGCTGGAAGGGCCGTGCGTAAAGCTGATCGACGCGGACAACTCCGTGGCCACGGTTCTGGCGGACTTCCTCTTCGCCGACCCCGACTTCGAAGTGGTGGGCGCCCCGCAGCGCAGTGTGCCGCCGTTCGGGCTCCTGGAGGAGCTCCCGGAACAGGTGCGGACGCGCGCGTATGCCTGGGAGCGGCATGTGCGTGAGGTCGAGACCGGGTGCCCCGTCCCGGGACAAGACCAGGTGCCGCGGGCCGAGTTCGACCCGGCCCTGCGCACCATGGCGGAGCGGGAGGAGGCCAAAGCCGCCGAGCTGACGGCGGCCGGTCAGCCGGCCAGTGCCGTGACGGTGCGGCGGATGCGGGCCCGCTACCGGGAGCACGGCCTGTGGGGGCTGGTGGACGGCCGGGCCGCCCGGCGGCGCTCGCCGGTGGGGCGTGCCGATGAGCGGGTGGTCGCCGCGATCGAGCAAGCACTCCAGGCGCAGAAGGAGCGGTCGACCGGGACTCTGAGCCGGCTGCGGCGCACGGTGGGCTGGATTCTGGAGGACGCCCATGGGGTGGGGGCGGTGAAGGTGCCTCCGGCCTCGACGTTCAACCGGCTGGTGCACGCCCTCGCGGACCGTCAGGGGCTGCTGGGGACGGCGGCGCAGCGGCGAATGCATTCCTCACGGCCGACTCCGCCGTTCACTCCGACGGTGGCGCTGCGGCCTGGTGAGCTGGTGATGCTGGACAGCACTCCGCTGGACGTGATGGTGGTCCTGGCCGACGGGGTCACGGGTAAGGCCGAGTTGACGCTCGGCCTGGACGTGGCGACGCGCAGTACCTGTGCGACCGTGCTGCGGCCAGCGGGCACCGGGTCGGTGGACGCGGCGGTTCTGCTGGCGCAGATGGTGACGCCCATGCGGATGCGCCCTGGATGGGAAGAGGCGCTGGCGATGTCGCGCTCGGTCATCCCCTACGAACGCCTGGTGTCATTGGACGCGCGGCTGGAGGGGGCAGCAGCCCGTCCGGTGATCATGCCGGAGACGGTGGTCGTCGACCAGGGTTCGGTGTTCATCTCCGCCTCGTTCACGGCGGCGTGCGACAGCCTGGGGGTGTCGGTGCAGCCGGCGCCGCCGGCCAACGGCCCGGCCAAAGGGAATGTCGAGAGGATGTTCCGCACCATCGGCGCCCGGTTCTCGCAGTACGTGGCCGGCTACACCGGCCGGAACGTCACCGAGCGCGGCAGCAATGTCGAGGACGAGGTGTGCTGGACGCTTCCCCAGTTGCAGGACCTGCTGGACGAGTGGCTGGTCACGGACTGGCAGCACCGCCCGCACGCGTCACTGCGCCATCCGCTGGCCCCCAAGCTCACGGTGTCGCCGAACGAGATGTGGGCCGCGCTGGTCGGCGTGACGGGCTATGTCCCGGTGCTGCTGGGCGCGGAGAACTACATCGAGCTCATGCCGGTCAAGCGGCTGGGCATCAACGACTACGGCATCCGCTTCGACTACCGCACCTACGATCACGAGGTTCTCAACCCGCACCGCGGGTTCAAGTCGACCGCCTGGGACGGGATGTGGGAGGTCCACCACAACCCCTACGACCCGCAGCAGATCTGGGTGCGGTTGCCAGGCGGCTGGGCGGAGATCCCCTGGATCCACCGGGAACGCGTCAGCCTGCCCTTCACCGACTTCACCTGGCGGCACATCCGCGCAACCGTCGAGCGCCGCAGCGACCGCGACGAGCACGAGCAGCAGCTCGCCCAGGCCCTGGACCGCCTCCTGCGGCGGGCCGGCAACGGGGAAGGCACCCGCCGCGAGCGGACCGTCGCCGCGCGCGCCGGCGCCGCAGCGTCGCTGGCCGGGCCCGCCCCGCACCAGCAGGAACCGCACGGCCTCCTTTCGGCCCCGACCCTGTCCTACGGCCTGGGCGGCGCCTTCACCCCAACAAGCCTCGACGAGCCCGATGGCGAGGATGAGCCAGCGGGTGAGGAATTCGAGGACGGCTGGGACGAGGACGACGACCCGCTCGGCACAGCAGCCGATGCCGGCGACGGCCCCGCCGGGGACGAACAGCCGCCCCGCGCGGCCGCAGTCCCCCGCCCGTCGCGGATCTACGACCCTCTCCAGGAGGCGACCCAGTGGTAGCAGTTACTGAAGCCGGTCCCGTCGTGGACGGGGAGCAGCAGATGGCGGCGTATGCGCCGCCGACCACGCGGGAGGGCTGGCAGCAGTTCGTCGGCACTCCCCCGCTGCAGCCCCCGCCCACCAGGGACGAGGACTGGTCGCTTGAGGAACGTCTGGACTACCACTCCCGGTTCGTCGTCCTGACCACCCCGGCGATGGAGCGCATCTCGCTGTCGGTGCGGCGGCTGATGCTCCTCAACCGCCGCCAGCAGGGCACCGCGCGCCGCGGGCTGATCGTGTCCGGGCCGCCCACCACCGGTAAGACCACCACCCTGCTGGAAATGGGCCGTACCTTCGAGCTCGCCGAGCAGCGCCGCCACCCCGGCCGCACCGACCGGCTGCCCGTGGTGTTCCTGGCGGTGCCGCCCGCCTCCACCCCCAAGATGCTGGTATCGGAGTTCGCCCGGTTCCTCGGCATCCCCATCGCGGTCCGGATGAACCAGGCGCAGATCACCGACGCCGTCTGCCACCTGCTGTGCCAGCTGGGCACCGCGCTGGTCCTCGTCGACGACGTCCACCTGCTCGACACCCGCACCCGCGCCGGCGCGGAGACCTCCGACCAGATGAAGCACCTCGGTGAGAGGATCCCGGCGACTTTTGTCTACGCCGGCGTCGACCAAGGTCATTGCGTGATGGGGATCTGTCCAGGTTGATCACGTGAGGCCGAGGATGGACAAAGGTCGGCGGTAGTCGCGGCCGGCGTTCCGGAGGGCAGCGGCGATGTTGGGCTCGCCGTTCTGGCGG
>NZ_JACEGK010000096.1:0-17915 GCF_056859195.1 Streptomyces sp. NH27 | reverse complement strand
GCCCCCCGGTGGGCCCCGCCGGAGACGGCGGGCGAACGGGCGGCGATCAGAGCAGCGGGAGCAGCAGGAAGACGTCGTCGCGGTCGTCGCCCGGGGCGACCCGGATCGCGTCCGGCACCCGGCCCACCTCCTTGTAGCCGCAGGAGGCGTAGAAGCGTTCGAGGCCGAGGCCGCCGCGGCAGGTCAGCCGGATCGCCTCGACGCCGGCGAGGCCACGCGCGGCCCGCTCGGCCTCGGCCATCAGCGCCCGCCCGTATCCCGCACCTTGATGGCGCGGGTGGACCATCACCGTGTAGAGCCAGATCCAGTGGGTCATCAGCCGGTGGGAGTTGTACGTGAGGAACGCGGTCGCGGCGACCCGGCCGTCCTCGTCGCGGCCGACGAGCAGCCGGCGCCGCCCCGCCTCGACCTCGGCGATCGACTCCGCCAGGCTCGGCGCGATGTCCGCGGCGGCGACCGGCGGCACGAAGCCGACCGCGCCGCCCGCGTTGCTCACGTCCGCCCACAGTGCGAGGACGCCCTCGCGCAGGTCGTCGTCGATCGCCGGATCGAGTTCGAAGGTAAGTGCCATAACAGCAGAGTACCTATTACGCCGGATCGACTCCCAGCCGTTTTCGTGTCACCCGGGTCACACCCGTTCACGCCACCCGGGTCACACCCGCATGGGCTGCGGCGACTCCCGGCGGTCGCCGTCGGGGCCGGGGTACTCGCGGATGATCTCGTAGCGGGTGTTGCGCTCCACCGGACGGAAGCCGGCGTCCCTGATCAGGTCGAGGATGTCGTCGCGGGTCAGCTTGTTGGGCGTGCCGTAGTCGTCCGCGTCGTGGGTGATCTTGTACTCGACGACCGAGCCGTCCATGTCGTCGGCGCCGTGGTTGAGGGCGAGTTGGGCCGTGGACAGGCCGTGCATCACCCAGAACACCTTCACGTGCGGCACGTTGTCGAACAGCAGCCGGGACACCGCGAAGGTCTTCAGCGCCTCCGCGCCGGTGGCCATGGTGGTGCGGGCCTGCAGGGTGTTGCGGACCTTGCCGTCCTTCATGTCCACGAAGTCGTGCTGGTAGCGCAGCGGGATGAAGACCTGGAACCCGCCGGTCTCGTCCTGGAGTTCGCGCAGCCGCAGCACGTGGTCGACGCGGTGCCGGGGCTCCTCGATGTGGCCGTAGAGCATCGTCGCCGGGGTCTTGAGGCCCTTGGAGTGCGCCAGCCGGTGGATACGGGACCAGTCCTCCCAGTGGGTGCGGTGGTCCACGATGTGCTGCCGCACCTCCCAGTCGAAGATCTCGGCGCCGCCGCCGGTCAGCGACTCCAGGCCCGCGTCGATCAGTTCGTCCAGGATGTCGGAGGCGGACATGCCGGAGATCGTCTCGAAGTGGTGGATCTCGGTGGCGGTGAACGCCTTCAGCGAGACCTCCGGCAGCGCTTCCTTGAGCGCCTTCAGCGACCGCGGGTAGTACCGCCACGGCAGCGTCGGGTGCAGCCCGTTGACGATGTGCAGCTCGGTGAGGCTGTCGCCCTCCATGGCCTTGGCCAGCCGGACGGCCTCCTCGATCCGCATCGTGTACGCGTCCTTCTCGCCCGGCTTGCGCTGGAAGGAGCAGTACGCGCAGGACGCGGTGCACACGTTCGTCATGTTCAGGTGACGGTTGACGTTGAAGTGGACCACGTCGCCGTTCTTGCGGGTGCGCACCTCGTGCGCGAGGCCGCCCAGCCACGCCAGGTCGTCGGACTCGTAGAGCGCGACACCGTCCTCACGGGTCAGCCGCTCGCCGGCGTGGACCTTCTCCTCCAGCTCGCGCTTGAGCCCAGCGTCCATGTCTGTGTCTCTCCTCCTACGGGGTTCCACCCGACGGTACGCCTACACCTCTTCCGGCAGGTGCCCGACCCGGTTCTCCCACTTGGTGGAGAGCACGATCGTGGTGCGGGTCCTCGCCACGCCCTTGGTGCCGGACAGCCGGCGGATGGTGTGTTCGAGCCCGTCCACGTCGCCGACCCGCACCTTGAGCATGTACGAGTCGTCGCCCGCGATGAACCAGCAGTCCTCGATCTCGTCCAGGTCCGACAGCCGCCGGGCCACCTCCTCGTGGTCGGCGGCGTCCGACAGTTGGAGCCCGACCAGCGCGGTCACGCCCAGGCCCATCGCCGCGGGGGCGACGGTCGCGCGGTAGCCGGTGATCACGCCCGCCTGCTCCAGGCGGTTGATCCGGTCGGTGACGCTCGGCCCGGACAGACCGACGAGCCGGCCCAGCTCGGCGTAGGACGCCCGGCCGTTCTCGCGCAACGCCTGAATGAGCTGCCTGTCCACCGCGTCCATCGGATTGGACCCTCCCGTTCGCCTGGTGATTGCGCTGTAAGGACACGAATCTAAGGCATGAAACGGTTTTTGCCCTGCGCATCTACACTTCGGTGCCGCCGAACGACCCGCCGGATGACCCGTCCGACGGCCCGTCCGATGCCTCGCCTGACGTCGCGTCCGAGGCCGCGCCCGAGGCCGTGCCCGACGCCCCGCCCAGCTCACCCGTCCACCGCCGGTACAACCGGTGCGGCACACCCGCCGCGTCCAGCACCCGCCCGGCCACGAAGTCCACCAGTTCCTGCGCCGTGGTGCCGCCGGCGTAGAACGCCGGCGAGGCGGGCAGCACCACCGCACCCGCGTCGGCCAACGCGGTGAGCTGGCGCAGCGTCTGACCGCTCAACGGGGTCTCGCGCACCGCGACCACCAGCGGCCTGCGCTCCTTGAGCGTGACGCTCGCCGCGCGCTGGAGCAGGTCCTTGGACAGGCCCAGCGCGACCCCGGCCACGCACGCGGTGCTGGCCGGCACGATCAGCATGCCCTTGGCCGGGTACGAACCCGAGGACGGCCCGGCCGCGAGGTCGCCCGCGGGCCAGTACCGTACGGCCGCCAGGTCGGGGCCGGGGGCGAAGGCGTCCGGGCGGCCGTCGGCGCCGCGGGCCAGCCAGCGCGCCAGGTCCTCCCGCCAGTGCGCGTCCCGCACCGCCGCCCCGGTCTCGTCGAGCAGGGTCAGCCGGGCGGCCCGGCTGACCACCAGGTCCACGCTCTCGCCCGCGCCCAGCAGCGCGCGCAGCACCGCCGCCGCGTACGGCGTGCCCGAGGCGCCGGAGACGCCGACGATCCACGGGGTGCGCCCGGCGCGCCCCCGTTCACCGCCCCGGACACCCTGTCCGGTGCCCACCTCGCCCACGTCCGCGTCCGCCACGCGGTCGAGCGTAGCCGCGACCTGCGCAAGGCGCCGACCCGGGCAGGTTCACCCGGTTCCCGACCGGTACGGACGGTTCCGGTCGATCGACCTGCCGCGGTGGGAACCGCTGACGGTGTCGGTGGCGTCGTGCACACTGGAGGCTGAACCACGTGGGGACGTGGCGGATTGGGGGGATTCGGTGGCGTACGGACGCATCGCGGCGTACACCGGCCGTCGTGGGACGCGGTTCGCACCACTGCGTGCCCGTGACCGGAGCACTTCCGCCACGGCCGGCAGCCGGCTCGCCTCCGCCGCGGTGCTGATGGTGGCCTGGGTGGCGCTGCTGTGGGCGCTCGAGGTCGTCGACATGACCACCGGCCACCGGCTCGACAGCCTGGGCATCCAGCCGCGCAAGGCAGGCGAGTTGGCGGACATCGTGCCCTCGGCGTTCATCCACTTCGGCTACGGCCATGTGGCGTCCAACACCCTGCCGCTGCTGGTGCTCGGCTTCATCGCCGCGCTGCGCGGCATCGGCCGCTTCCTGGCCGTGTCGTTCGCCGTCATCGTCATCGACGGGCTCGGCGTGTGGGCGTTCTCACCCGCGCACACCAACACCGCGGGCGCCTCCGGCCTGATCTTCGGCCTGTTCAGCTACCTGCTGGTGCGCGGCTTCGTCGACGGCCGCGCGCTGGATCTGGTGGTGGGCCTGCTCGTCGGGGCGTACTACGGCACCTCCATCCTGTGGGGGGTACTGCCGGTGCACACCGGCGTCTCGTGGCAGGGTCATCTCTTCGGCCTCGTCGGCGGGGTGACCGCCGCTTACCTGTTCCGCGACCGGCCGGCCGAGGTGCGCGCCGGCGAACCACCGCACGGCGGCTGATCGATTGCCGGACTCCGGCAAGCAACCAGCCCGCAACTCGCCCTGAACAACCCGGGTGATTCCACAGCGCCCGCACAGTTACGCTTCTGCTCCAGCTCGTCCACTTACTCGCCCCTTTCCTAGGAGTTCGTCATCATCAGCATGCGCAAGGGCCTCGCCGCCGCCGGAGTGGTGGCCCTCATATCCGCCGGGTCCGCAGCGTGCGGTGCCGACGACCCCACCTCGCCGCAGGGGAAGGTGAGCAACGCCTTCGAGAAGCTCGGCAAGCAGAACACCGTCAGCGTCGACCTGGGCTTCAGCGGCACCTCCGCCCAGATCTACTCGGCGATGAAGGACGAGGACGGCTTCACGCAGGCCGACGCCGACCTGCTCGCCTCGCTGCACGTCACGATCGGCGGCAGCTCGGAGAAGTCGCTGAACCTGCTGGGCAAGAGCTTCGGCAAGGGCGCGGACGCCTCCAAGGGCTCCTCCGCGGGCTTCCTGCTCTCCACCGACGGCCCGAGCGGCAAGAAGCTGATCGAGGTGCGCCTGGTCGGCCAGAAGGTCTATGTGCGGGCCGACATCAAGGGCCTGGAGAAGCTCGACACCAGCAAGTCCGACGCCGACTCCATCGCGGCGTTCAACGAGCAGTACCTGGACGGCCTGACCAGCAAGCCCGGTTCGGTGGGCGCGGTGCTCAGCGGCAAGTGGGTCAGCATCGACCCGGCGGTGTGGAGCGCGTTCGCCAAGAGCGCCCTCGCCGCCCAGGGCGTGGACAGCGGCTCCGGCTCCACCGCCGCCCCGACGCTCGACGCGAAGACGGAGCAGCAGGTCGTCACCGCGCTGCGCGCCGCGCTGACGAAGGACGCCACCTTCGCCGACGCCGGCAAGAAGGACGGCGCCGACCACGTCACGGTGAGCGTGCCCGCGCAGCAGTTCGCGAAGGACGTGGCCGCGAGCGTCACCCCCGCGTTCAAGCAGATCCCCGGCATCAAGCAGTCCGACCTGGACAGCATGCAGAAGGCCGAGGGCGTGCCGAACAAGAAGGTCACGGCCGATGTCGCCATCAAGGACGGCAAGATCGAGTCGATCACCTTCGACATCCACCAGCTGGACAGCGAGTCCACCGGCCCGCTGCCGCTGACGGTCGGGTTCAAGAGCAGCGTGGCGCCGATCAGCGCGCCGAGCGGCTCGGTGGCGCTCAACCCGCAGGACGTGGTGAGCGCGGTCATGAACCAGTTCGGCGGCGACAACTCGGACGACTCGATGTTCTGAGCGGCACCACCGCGTCGCACGACGCAAGTCGCACGACGCGAGCCGTATGACGCACCTCGCATGACGCTCGTCGTATGACGGCAACGGCCTCGGCGGATCATCCCGCCGAGGCCGTTGCCGTTGCCGTTGCCGTGGTGCCGTTGCCGTAAGTCCGCCCGCTACCAGCTCAGGCCGCGCGCGATCAGGTCGAGCAGCGCGAAGACGAAGAGCGTGATGCCGATGACACCGTTGACCGTGAAGAACGCCCGGTTCAGCCGGCTCAGGTCGTGCGGCTTGACGATCGAGTGCTCGTAGACGAACGCGCCGGCCACGATCGCCATGCCCACCCACCAGAAGCCGCCCGCGCCGGTCGTGGCGCCGTACCAGATCAGCAGTGCGGTGGTGATCAGATGGCAGACCCGCGCCCCGTACAGCGCCGCCGGGATGCCGAACCGGGCCGGCACCGACTTCACGCCGTGCGCCCGGTCCGCGGCCACGTCCTGGCTGCCGAAGATCAGGTCGAACCCGCCGATCCACACCCCGACCGCCAGGCCGAGCACGACCGCGTGCCAGTCCCAGGACCCGGTCACCGCCAGCCACGCGCCGATCGGTCCCATCGCCTGCGCGACGCCGAGGATGGCGTGCGGGAAGTTCGTGAACCGCTTGCCGTACGGGTAGACCACCATCGGCACCACAGCGACCGGCGCCAGTGCCAGGCACAGCGGGTTGAGCAGCGCGGCGGCGCCGAGGAAGACCACCACGGCCAACAGTGCCCCGGTCCACGCCGAGCGCACCGACAGCGCGCCGGTGACCAGTTCGCGCTTGGCGGTGCGCGGGTTGCGGGCGTCGATCTCCCGGTCGATGATCCGGTTGCAGGCCATCGCGAAGGTCCGCAGACCCACCATCGCCACCGTCACCAACAGCAGTTGGCGCCAGTGCACGCTGTGGCTGCCGTGGAACATCGCGGTCAGCGCGGCGATGTACGCGAACGGCAGCGCGAAGACCGAGTGTTCGATCATCACCAGCCGCAGAAAGGCCCGCACCCTGCTGTCGGGCCGCGGCTCCGACTCGAACAGATCCGGCGTCGTGGCGCTCATAGGCCGTACTCCCTCCACCTTTTCGTCACCAGGTCCGCCGTCTGCGGGTCGGAGAGCACCATCTCAGGCCAGCCGCCGTCACGGGTGTAGCCCTCCTCCGGCAGCTTACGGGTCGCGTCGATGCCCGCCTTGCCGCCCCAGAACTGCTGGTACGACGAGTGGTCGAGGTGGTCGACCGGGCCCTCCACCACCGTGAGGTCCCGGGCGTAGTCGGTGTTGCCGAACGCCCGCCAGGCGACCTCGTGCAGGTCGTGCACGTCACAGTCGGCGTCCACCACCACGACCAGCTTGGTCAGCGACATCATGTGGGCGCCCCACACCGCGTGCATCGTCTTCTGCGCGTGCTTGGGGTACTTCTTGTCGATCGAGACGATCGCGCAGTTGTGGAAGCCGCCCGCCTCCGGCAGGTGGTAGTCCACGATGTCCGGCACGATGATCTTCAGCAGCGGCAGGAAGAACCGCTCGGTGGCCCGCCCAAGCGGCCCGTCCTCGGTCGGCGGCCGGCCGACCACGATCGACTGGAACACCGGCCGCTTCCGCATCGTCACGCAGTCGATGGTCAGCGCCGGGAACGGCTCCTGCGGGGTGTAGAAGCCGGTGTGGTCGCCGAACGGCCCCTCCGGCAGCGTCTTTCCCGGCTCCAGCCAGCCCTCCAGCACCACCTCGGCGTGCGCGGGCACCTGGAGCGGCACCGTCTTGCAGTCCACCATCTCCACCCGCTTGCCCTGCACGAACCCGGCGAACAGGTACTCGTCGATGTCGCCGGGCAGCGGCGCGGTCGAGGCGTACGTCACCGCGGGCGGGCAGCCGAACGCGATCGCCACCGGCAGCCGTTCGCCGCGCCGCTGGGCGACCTGGTAGTGGTTGCGGCTGTCCTTGTGGATCTGCCAGTGCATGCCGATGGTGCGCCGGTCGTGCCGCTGGAGCCGGTACAGGCCAAGGTTGCGCACCCCGCTGACGGGGTCCTTGGTGTGGGTCAGGCCGAGGTTGAAGAAGAACCCGCCGTCCTGCGGCCAGGTGAACAGCGCGGGCAGCCGGTCCAGGTCCACGTCGTCACCGGTGAGCACGACCTCCTGCACGGGGCCGTCCTTCACCTTCTTCGGCGGCACGTGCACCATCCCGGCGAGCTTGCCGAACGCCTCCCGCACCCCGACGAAGCCGTGCGGCAGTTCCGGCTTGAGCAGCCCGCCGATCTTCTCCCCGATGTCGGCGTACGACGTCAGGCCCAGGGCCTTCAGCAGCCGCCGGTCGGTGCCGTACACGTTCATCGCCAGCGGGGCGAGCGAGCCGCGCACGTTCTCGAAGAGCAGCGCGGGGCCGCCGGCCTTGTTCACCCGGTCGGTGATCTCCCCGACTTCGAGGTACGGGTCCACCTCGGCGGTGATCCGCTTGAGGTCGCCGTCCTTCTCCAGTGCCCTCAGCAGCGAGCGGAGATCGTCGTAAGCCATGCGGTCAGTCTTCCACCCCGCGACGGCCGTACGCGGCCGGGCCGCCGACCGCCGGACCCCAGGACGTAACCTGGGTGGGGTCAAGGATTGGTCAACATGGGGCCGGGGTTCTCGAATGACGCGCTACATGCCGTTCCTGCTGGTGATCGCGGTATGGATATACGCCTTCGTGGACTGCCTCGGCACTCCGGACCGGCAGGTGCGCGGACTGCCCAAGGTGGTCTGGCTGCTGATCGTGTTCTTCTTCGGCGAGATCCTGATCGGCCCGCTGGCCTGGCTGGCGCTGGGCAAGCGGCGCGTACCCGGCCCGCGTGGCGCCTTCCGGCCCGGGTGGGGGCCGGACCTCTCCCGCCCGGCCGACCCCGCGAAACCCCGGCCGCTGGACGGCCAGTTGCTCCAGGCGCCGCAGGAGGACTGGGTGCCGCCGGACGACAACCCGGAGTTCCTGCGCTCGCTCGCCGAGTTGAACCGGCAGAAGCGCGGGGACGGCACCGCCCCCGCGCCCGAGGGCGAGTGAGCGGTACCGTCCCGATGTAGCGGTACTCCGCGAGGCGAGCTTCGTCACACCCCGGCGTAGGAGTGCTTGCCGGTCACGAAGATGTTCACGCCGTAGTAGTTGAACAGGAAGCACCCGAAGGCGACCAGTGCCAGGTAGGCGGCCTTGCGGCCCTTCCACCCGGCGGTCGCGCGGGCGTGCAGGTAACCGGCGTACACCACCCACGTGATGAACGACCAGGTCTCCTTCGGGTCCCACTCCCAGTAGTGGCCCCACGCGGCCTGCGCCCAGATCGCGCCCGCGATGATGGTGAACGTCCACAGCGGGAAGACCAGCGCGTTCATCCGGTACGCGAACTTGTCCAGGCTCGCGGCGGCCGGCAGCCGCCGCATGATGTCGCCCCAGCGGTTGTTGTGCGCCTGCCCGGCCAGCAGCGCCATCTCGTAGTGGTCGCGGAACAGGTAGAGCAGCGTGCCGACGGCGGCGAGGTAGAACACCGCGCCGGAGATGATCGCGCACGAGACGTGGATCCACAGCCAGTACGAGTGCAGCGCGGGCACCAACTGCTCGCTGGAGGTGTAGAGCACCGACAGCGCCAGGCCCAGGTCGAGCAGCACCGACGTGGTCAGGAAGAGCCCGATCCAGCGGACGTTCTTCTTCAGCGCCAGCAGCAGCAGGTACGCGCCGACCGCCACCGCGCCGAACGTGGTGGAGAACTCGTACATGTTGCCCCACGGCGCGCGCTGCACCGAGGCGGCCCGGAAGGCGACGCCGCCGGCGTGCAGCACCCATGCCAGGGCGGTGAACGAGACCGCGATCCTGCCGTACAGGTCGCCCTTCTCGTTACCGCCCGAGGCGCCCGGGCCGTCCGCGATGTCACGGTCGCTGGCGGAGGCGCGGGTGACGACCTTGGGCCGTGCCAGCGTGGTGGTGCCCCCCGCGGAGCGCACCGCCACCGCCGGCGCGGCCGCGTCCTGCGCGTCCTGCGTGGTGAGTGCGGCCGACTGCACGGCGATCTTGCTCCGGCCGCCGAAGACCCACTCCGCGAGGTGTGCGAGGAAGGCGAGCGCGTACACGAACATCGCCGAGCGGATCAGGTAGTTGCTGTAGTTCGCGAAGTTCTCGTTGACCGCGGCCGCGAGGTTCACGCGCGGACTCCTTCGTCGTCGGGCAGGGTTGGCGGTTCGTCGGGGACGTTCGAGGCACCGGACCCGGATACGGTCCCGGGTGAGTCCTCGTCGGCGGTATCGGCGGGGCGTTCGGCGGTGGATCTGACCGGGGCGGCCGGTTGGAGCTGGTCGACGAGCTCGCCCAGCTCGTCGGCGATCCGGGCCGACTCGCTACGGCCGAGGCCGCCCATCTCGACGAGGGTGCCGCGGTCGGACGGCACCGCGCGCACCCAGATCCGGCGCCGCTGGATGAACAGCGACCCCATCAGACCGAGGATCGCGATGATGCCGCTGACCAGCGCCAGTTCGTTGCCGGACTGGTGGGAGACGGTGAAGCTGGCCCAGCGCTTGACCCCGTCGAACTCCAGGCTGCCGGCGCCGCCCGGCAGTTCCATGGAGTCGCCCGGGCCGAGCGCGACGCCGTTCACACCGGTCTTGGTGTTCAGCTTGAACTGCTTCATGTGCGCGGTGTCGAGCTGGTACACGTTCTGCGCGATGCCGGAGTCCAGGCCGAGGTCGCCGTGGAAGGCGTTGAGCCACAGGATCGGCTGCAACTCGCCGGGGAAGAGCGACATCGGGCCGCGCGAGGTGTCACCGGTCGGCGTGAAGTAGCCCTCGAACGCGAGCTGGTCGGGCTTGCCGTTCTTGCCCATCGCGTCCGGGACCTTGATCACGCCGGTCGAGGTCAGGTTGGCGTCCTGCGGCAGGAACGGCACCGGGCCCTGGTACGCGAGGTTGCCCTGGGCGTCCTTGACGGTCACCACGGGCGCGTAGCCGTGCGAGATCAGGTACACCTTCTCGCCGCCGATGCTCAGCGGGTGGTTGGTGGCGATCGAGCCCTTCGTCGCGTGCGAGCTGTCGGTGCCGCTCCAGTAGTGGATGTTCGCCTGGAACTTCAGCGCGGTGCCGCGCTCCGGGCCGCTGGTGGCGTACTGGTCGTCGAAGCTGTCCAGCGTGAAGCCGAACGGCTTGAGGTCGTCGGCGTTGTAGAGCGTGCCGCCGGAGAAGTCGTCGTACTGCGTGAGGTTGTTGACGAAGCCGTCCTGGCCCTCGACCACCAGCTTGCCGCCCGACGCCGCGTTCAGCGAGGTCCAGGCGAAGCCGATCAGCAGGCCGAACAGGGCCACGTGGAAGAGCAGGTTGCCGGCCTCCCGCAGGTAGCCCTTCTCGCCGGCCACCGAGGTGCCGGTGGCGTTGACCCGGAACCGCCGCCCGCGCAGCGCCTTCCGGGCCGCCTGCGCGACCTGCTCCGGGCTCGCGTCGGTGTGCCAGGTGCTGTACGCGGGCAGCCGGACCAGGTGCCGCGGCGCGGCCGGCGGCTTGGCCCGCAGCTGCCCGACGAACTGCCAGCTGCGCGGCACGATGCAGCCGGCCAGCGAGATGAACAGCAGGATGTAGATCGCCGAGAACCACGGCGAGCCGTAGACGTGGAACAGGTCCAGCCGGGAGTACAGCGGGCTGATGTCCGGGTGCGCCTTCTTGAACGCCGCGACCTTCAGCTCGTCGCTGTGCTGCGGGATCAGCGAACCGGGGATCGCGGCCAGCGACAGCATGAAGAGCAGGATCAGCGCGATCCGCATCGAGGTGAGCTGCCGCCACATCCAGCGCAGCCAGCCGAGCACGCCGAGCGAGGGCCCGCTGGCCAGGGTGTCCACCGGCTGGGTGGACAGCTGCGCGCCCGCGGCGCCGAGACCGTCCTCGCCGCCGGCGCCCTCCTCCTGGAGGTCAGGATCGCGGCCGGCGTCCGGCCCGGAACCCTGGCCGGGGACACGGCCGTCACTTGGCTTGTGCGTGATGCTCACGGTTCAGACCCCTGTGGAGAAGCCGCTGGACCAGATCTGCATCTGGTAGGTGATGTGGTCCCACACGCCGGTGACGAGCAGCACCCCGACGGCCACGAGCATGCCGCCGCCGATCCGCATGACCCAGGCGTAGTGCCGCTTGACCCACCCGAAGGCGCCCAGCGTACGGCGGAAGGCCAGGGCGGCCACGATGAACGGCACCCCGAGACCGAAGCAGTAGAAGACCATCAGCAGCGCGCCACGCCCCGCGCTGGCGTTGTTGAAGGCCAGCGTCTGCACGGCGCCGAGCGTCGGTCCCACGCACGGCGTCCAGCCCAGCCCGAACATGGCGCCGATCAGCGGGGCGCCGGCCAGCCCGACACCGGGCCGGTAGTGGAAGCGGAACTCCCGCTGGGTGATGCCGCCGAGGATGCCCATGAAGGCGAGCCCGAGCACGATGGTGAGCGTGCCGAAGATCCGGGTCAGCAGTTGCCGGTGCTCCTGGAGATCGGCGCCGAAGTTGCCGAACAGCGCGCCGGTGGAGACGAACACCGCGCTGAAGCCGAGCACGAACAGCAGCGACCCGGCGAACATCCGCCCGCGCCGGGCCCCGCCGAGGTCGCTGCCGGTGACGCCGGTCACGTAGGAGAGGTAGCCGGGCACGAGCGGCAGGACGCAGGGCGAGGCGAAGGAGATCAGCCCGGCGAACATCGCGACCGGTATGGCCGCGACGAGTGCTCCGGACTGCACCGTGTGCACGCTGTCGGCGAGGAGGAGAGTGCCGCCGGCCACGTCACTTCTCCGCGGCGATGGGGTCGATCAGCTTGTGCAGCTGCTCCTCGGTGAGCGCGGTCAGTGCCCGCCCCGCGACCCGTCCCTGCCGGTCGATCACGAGGGTGGCCGGCAGGCTCTGCGGATTGAGGCTGCCCTTGGGGAACTTCAGGATCAGCTTGCCGTACGGGTCGTACAGGCTCGGGTAGGTGATGTTGAAGCGCTTGTCGAACCCGGCGGCGTTGGAACGGACCAGGTCACGCGTGTTGATGCCGAGGAACTGGACGTCCTTGCCGGCCTCGGCCGCGGAGACCTTGGCCAGGTTGGGCGCCTCGGCCCGGCACGGCGCGCACCACGACCCCCAGATGTTGACGACGACGACCTTGCCCTTGTACGCGGCGAGGCTGGCGGTGCCGCCGGACACGGTCTCGCCGGACAGTTCCGGGGCGGCCTTGCGCTGGGCGGCCTTGACCACCGTGATGTTGCCGTTGCCACCGACGAAGTTGGAGTTGCCGGTGCCGGACGACGACGTGGACGAACTGCATGCGGCGAGCGTCAGCGCCAGCGCCACGGCCCCGGCCGGCACGGCGGCGCGGCGGAGCAGGTGGCGTCCGAAGGCGCGCGGAGAACTCATGTGAAAAGTTTCGCATGGGCCTTCGGACGATCTTCCGCACCCCCCCACCGGCAACCCCAAAGACGGCAATTGCCCCAAGTAAGGATGCGAGGGTCAGGTCGCCGACGGCACCGAGGGCGCCGCGCCGGTCGCGGGCGCGGCCCCGGTCGCGTCGGAGGCCGGCACCTGTCCGGTGAACTGCTTCCAGCCGCCGACCGGCTGCCCGCCGACCTCCAGTTCCCGCAGCTTGTCCAGCATCGCCGGGTCCTGGGCGTCCAGCCAGTCGGTGAGCTGCTGGAAGGAGACCAGCCGCACGTCCTTGTAGCCGAGCGAGGCGATGTGCTGGAAGGCCGCGTCGACGGCGTCCATGTAGATGCCGCCGTTCCAGTCCTCGAAGTGGTTGCCGATGTAGAAGGGCGCGCGGTTCGTCTCGTAGGCGCGCTGGAACCCGGCGACGTACGAGGCGGTGGCCTGGCTGCGCCAGTACGGGTAGTTGCGCGGGTCGGACTTGGTGGCGGCGTGCGACTGGTTGGCGAGCATGTTGTAGTCCATCGACAGGACCTCGAACGTGTGCCCGGGGAACGGGATGAGCTGGAGCGGGAAGTTCCACAGGCCCTGCATCTTGTCCGGCCAGGTCTGGTTGCCGCCGGGGTTGCTGGTGTCGTAGCGCCAGCCGAGCGCGGCCGCGGTGGGCAGCAGGTTGTCCTGGCCGAGCAGGCAGGGGGTGCGGCCGCCCATCAGGGTCTTCTCGTAGTCGAACGGCAGCGGCTCGTCGTCGTGCCAGCCGGTGTTCGTCTTCCACTGGGTGACGAACGACACGGCCTGGTCGATCTCGCTCTTCCAGTCCGCCGGGGTCCAGCGGCCGACGCTGCCGGCGCCTGCGCAGAAGTGGCCGTTGAAGTGGGTGGCGATCTCGTGGCCCGCGGACCACGCCTGCCGCAGGTTGTCGAGCGTCATCTTGATGTGGTCGTCGGCGAGGTAGCCGATGTCGGAGGCGCCGAGCGGGCTGTTCGGCGGCGCGTACTGCAGCTTCTTGTCCTCCGGCAGCAGGTAGAGGCCGGAGAGGTTGAAGGTCATCTTGGCGCCGTGGTCGTCGGCGAGCTTGCGGAAGCGGGGGAAGAGGCCGTTGCCGATCTCGCCGGCGCCGTCCCAGGAGAAGACCACGAACTGCGGGGGCGTCTGGCCCGGCTCCAGCCGGTCCACCACGGGCTGGCCGGGCTGCGGGCCGGTGTCGGCGGTGGAACCGTCGCCGATCAGCCGCACGGTCGTCGCCGGGGCCTTCGCGCCGCTCGCCCCGGAGTGCTCCCCCGTCTTACGGGCACTTGGGGCGGCGCCCGAGGTGCCCCCCTCCTTTGCGCCGCAACCCGCCACGGCTACGCCCGCGGCGGCTCCGGCGGTGGTGGTCAACAGGGCCCTTCGGGTCATGGCACTCATGCGATCCCCGTCTCTCGGCGTCTGCGTTCTGCGTCTGCGTCGTTGCCCCTCACCACTTCCTTGTGGTCACGGAGAAACGGGGACTCGCCGCCAAATAGCCCACTTATGGGCTAAACAGATCACCTTAAAAGAGGCCCGGAGCTGGCATATGCGGAAGAAGGGCGCACACGTAAGGGGCGCCGGGAAATTCCCGGCGCCCCTTGCTTGCGACCCTCTTCCGTAACGGCACCCAGGGTGCGGCTACGCACCCACCGAGCCGCGTACCGGCTTGGCGCCGGCCCGCAACCTCGCCGGGACGAGGTCGATCGCCGGCTCGCTGTAACCGACGGAGACCACCTCGTCCCCCTGGAACGTGAAGCTGGTCACGCTCGCGAGCGTGCACTGCCGCTTGCGCGGGTCGTGCCACAGCCTCCGCCGCTCCGCATAGGACCGCACGATCCAGATCGGCAACTGATGGCTGACGCATACCGCTTCGTGCCCGCGCGCGGCGTCACGCGCCGCGCCCAACGCGGCCATCATCCGCACCACCTGGTCGACGTACGGCTCCCCCCAGCTCGGCCGGAACGGATTCGTGAGGTACTTCCAGTTCGCCGGCCGGCTCAGCGCGCCGTCGCCGACGCCGAAGGTCTTCCCCTCGAAGACGTTCGCCGCCTCGATCAGCCGCGCGTCGGTCGCCAGGTCCAGCGAGAAGGTCTTCGCGATCGGCGTGGCCGTCTCCTGGGCCCGCTCCAGCGGGGAGGCGACGACGTGGCGGATGTCACGCCCGGCCAGGTGCTCGGCGACCCGGTCGGCCATCTGCCGGCCGAGTTCGGAGAGGTGGTAGCCGGGCCGGCGCCCGTACAGCACCCCTTCGGGGTTGTGCACCTCGCCGTGGCGCATCAGGTGCACGACGGTCAGCTCGGTGTGGTCGGCGCTCATGCGTGGGCCTCCGCTGCGGCACGTGCGGCGGCGGGCAGCGCAGCGGCGATCCGCTGCACCGCCTGCTCGTCGTGTGCGGTCGACACGAACCAGGACTCGAACGCGGACGGCGGCAGGTAGACGCCCTGCGCCAGCATCGCGTGGAAGAAGGCGGTGAAACGGTACGCCTCCTGCTTCTTCGCGCCGTCGAAGTCGCGTACCTCGGCGTCGGTGAAGAAGACGGAGAACATGCTGCCCGCGGTCTGCACCCGGTGCACGACGCCCTCCTTGTCCAGCGCCGCGCTCACCAGTTCGCGGATCTGCGCGGAGACCGCGTCGAGCCGGGCGTACGCGGCCGCGTCCAGCAGGCGGAGTTGGGCCAGCCCGGCGGCGGTGGCGACCGGGTTACCGGAGAGCGTGCCGGCCTGGTAGACCGGCCCGGCCGGGGCGAGCGCGGCCATCACGTCGGCGCGGCCACCGAAGGCCGCGGTGGGGAAGCCGCCGCCCATCACCTTGCCGAAGGTCATCAGGTCGGGGCGTACCCCGTCGATCCCGTACCAGCCGGCCGCGCTGACCCGGAAGCCGGTCATCACCTCGTCGGAGATGTAGAGCGCGCCCTCGGCCGTGCACAGTTCCTTGAGCCGGGCGTTGAAGCCGTCCCGCGGCGGCACGACGCCCATGTTGCCGGGCGACGCCTCGGTGATGACGCAGGCGATCTCGCCCGGGTGGGCGGCGAACGCGGCCCGTGCCGCCTCGATGTCGTTGTACGGCAGCACGATGGTGTCGCCGGCCTGCGCGCCGGTCACACCGGGGGTGTCGGGCAACCCGAACGTGGCCACCCCGGAACCGGCGGCGGCCAGCAGCGCGTCCACATGACCGTGGTAGCAGCCGGCGAACTTCACCACCTTCGCGCGGCCGGTGAAGCCGCGGGCCAGCCGGATCGCCGACATCGTGGCCTCGGTACCCGACGACACCAGGCGCACCTGCTCCAGCGGTTCGACCCGCGCCACCATCGCCTCGGCGAGCGCGACCTCACCCTCGGTGGGCGTGCCGAAGGAGGTACCCCCGACCACCGCCGCCTGCACGGCCGCGATCACCTCCGGGTGCGCGTGGCCGAGAATCATCGGTCCCCACGAGCAGACGAGGTCGACGTACTCGCGCCCGTCGGCGTCGGTCAGATACGGGCCGGCACCGGAGACCATGAACCGCGGGGTGCCGCCCACCGCGCGGAACGCCCGCACCGGGGAGTTCACGCCACCTGGGGTCACGGCCGCCGCGCGGTCGAAGAGTTCCTGGGACACTGGTGCTTCGTACGGATAGCTCACAGGCACATGCTCTCAAACGACGGGCGTTGCGCGGCAACGTCTCAACCTCGCATCTGACACGATGATCGGGTTGCATGGTTGGGTCGACGGATGGTCGGGTAGTGGAATGCAGCAGCGCGGTGGCGAACCGGGCGACGTACCGGGCGATCGCGAGCCCGAAAACCCCCGCCCCACCGGCCGGCGACGCCGGCCCGCCGATCGCGTACCGCAGGAGAACAACGACTCCGGGACTGACCATCCGGAGCAGCGACCGACCGCAAAGGGCAGGAGCAGGGGTGGCCGAGTGGGGGTGACCTACAAGTACTTCGGCGCGCCCGACGGGGCCACCGCAGCCCGCGTCCCCATCTCCATGCGCCCGGAGGAACTCGGGGGGGACGAACTCGGCCAGGGCATGTACACCAAGGTCAAGCCGGAGACGATGGCCGCGATGGTGCTCACCGGCATCGAGGGCATACCCCCGTCGAAGGTCCCGCCGCTCGAACTCGTCGTCCTGCACCCGGATTACGCCGTCGTCCGGCTGCCCTCGTCCGTGGTGGACCCGCTGCGCACCGCCAACGAGGAGTCGTTGGGCGCCGCCGCCTTCATCTGGTCCACGGTGCCCGATCGCCGCGGCCCCCGCGACGCGTTCGTCATCTACCAGATGCTCCATGAATGGCAGGATTTCGCCCGCCGCTGCGAGGAGTCCGGCCACCAGCTCTACTGCCTGGTCTGGCCGTAGCGCCTGCCGTCCGAATTCGCGCGCGCCACTGCGGCCGCGCGATGCGATATGCCCCCTTCGCCCGCTTTGTTTCTGGCGGATCGCCGCAACGGCCTGGACACGCACAACGCCCTTGCGGCGCAGGTGAGTCGGCGGACGCGCGGGGTCGATCCGGCGGACGCGCGGGGCCGAGCCGGCGGACGCGCGGGCGCTTTCGGGGGCCGTCGAGCGGGCGCCGGATCAACGGTCGCGCGACGCCTTCCCGTACTGCACGAAGAACGCCTCGGCCACCGCGTCCACCGCCAACGGGTCGGCGCCCGTGGCGAGTTCCCACAGCAGGCCGCGGCCGGCGGCCGGCCACAGCAGCGCCTCGGCGCGGGCCCGGCCGGCGGGGACGCCCATCTCCCGCACCAGGTGAGCGAAGTACCGGGCGGACTACCTAAGCGTGACGGATTCCGGTGGCGCCGGCCCTCCGTAGCGTCTGTCGTACCGGAACACGCGGGGCGCCCGCCCCGATCCGGAAGCACCGGCAGACCAGAGGAGTTCGACATGACCGCCTACGTCGTGGCCCACATGCGCAGCGTCACCCCGCACCCCGAGATCGGCATATACCTCGACCGGATCTCGGACACCCTCGACCCCTTCGGCGGCCACTTCCTCGTCCACGACTCGGTGCTGGACGTGGTGGAGGGCGACTGGCCCGGCTACCTGATCATCGTCGAGTTCCCCGACCTGGCGGCGGCCCGGGACTGGTACGCCTCCCCCGCGTACCGCGAGATCGCCCACTACCGCACCGACCACTCCGAAACCGACCTCGTCTTCACCGCCGGAGTGCCCGACAGCTACCGCGCCGCCTCACAGCACTGAGCACGCC
>NZ_JACEGK010000095.1:0-17916 GCF_056859195.1 Streptomyces sp. NH27 | reverse complement strand
CCTCCAGCCCGACGTAACCCCACCTGACGCCACGCCACCAGGGCCCTCTCCCGCCACCGGCCCACCGTGCGGTAGTTTCCGAACGCACCGCCCTCCAGGGCGGTGCCGGTCACGCCACACGGGGGGTCCACATGTCCGGGTTCGCGCGACGCAAGCACGCGCCACACAGCGCCGTATGGGCGTCGACCTGCGTGGTGGGCGCGGTGGCGCTCGCGCTGGCGGCGACGGGGTGCTCCAGCTCGCCGTCGGGGCCGAAGGCGAAGGACTCGGCGGCGAAGATGGCCGCGGACGCGCGGTGGGTGGCGGCGAAGGAGCGAGGGTTCAACAGGCCCACGACCGCGTTCACGGTTACCCAGGACGGCACCAAGGCGGTGTCCTGCGGGCACGGCAAGGCCCGCTACTCCTTCGCTGGACACCAGACGTTCACCATCGTCCCGGCGGGCACCTATCTGAACGTCACCACCAGTAGCGGTGAGGGGCTGCTGGCGGACCGGGGCTATCTCTTCGACTCCGACGTGAAGACGGACGACGACGTCGACAGCCACATGACCAAGCCGCTGGTGGACAAGAAGGCCCGTATCCACTTGACCGTTACAGCGACCGCTTCCGGCGAGCACGCGACGAGCGAGGTGTGGGCCGTCACGGCCCACACCGACTGCCTGCGTACCGGCTGAACCCGCGGGGCCGGCTCGGCCGTCATATCCCGCCGTCCACTTCGTGGGCCGCCGCGTCGATCTCCGCACTGTTCATCATGCTGGACGTGAAGGACTGCTTCTGCTGGAGCGAGTCCGGGTGCTGGGCGTCTCCGCGCTGGTCGTTGACCCAGTCGTCGAACGAGTCGAGCTGGTTCTCCTTGGCCAGTTCCTCGAAGGACTTGAGCTTGCCGTCGGATCCCTTGAGGTCGTCAGGCAGCGGTGTGTCGGGCTTCCAGCCGCCCTCCAACAGGGTGGACGTCATGGTGTAATGCGTCTGCATGATCCGCTCGTAGTTGGCGTCCTGGAGCTTATCGGTGCGCGGTTCGCCCTGGTCCACGTACGCCGAGCCGCCGTACTCCTTCGCGGTGAACATGCCGACTCGCCAGGCAAGGGTGGACCCGTAACCGAGTTCGGGCTCGCCGACGACTTCCGAACCGAGGATGACGAAGCGTTTCAGAGCCTCGCGATTCGCCTCGTCGGAGGCGTCCATGTCGCCGCGGACCTTCTTCTCGGCGTCGTACTCCGCGCGTCCGATGTTGCCGAACGCCTGAGACGCGAGGTTGTAGGTGTTCGGGTCCTGCTTGCCGGCGTTGACGGCAGTGGCGTCCCGGTGTGCCGCCTTGACCAGGATGTCGTGCTGGAGGTTCCCCATCACTTCGTCGTACGGTGCGCTGTACGAGTCGTCACCCGCGAAGGTCTTGAGGAACTTGTAGGTGTCCTGGCCGTTGAGGAGGAATGCCGGGTTCGTGCCCACGACGGTCTGGTATTCCGCGGGGACGCCGAGCATCGAGTCCTTGACGTTCTGGCTCACTCCGCTACCGCTGGAAATCAACTCCTGCGGGTAGGAAGCCGCCAGGCGTCCCAGGTCCTGCTTCGCCCAGCCGTCGAAGTTCTTGTCAATCTCGTCGGCGTTGTTGCCGGCGGCGAGCATCGCGGAGAAGGCGAAGACGTTCTCGTAGTCATCGTGTTTCTCGGGGCTCGCCTGCCATTCGCCGTTCTGGTCGTTGTAGCCCTTCACACCCGCCCCGGTGTCGATGGCCTTGCCAAGATTGGTCTGCACATCCGAGTCCCATTTGGCGTACTTGAAGAGGATATCGAGATGGCCTTTGATATCTGGGTTCTTCGGGTCGCCCATCTGCGAGATGGCGGTTTGGTCTGCGGACTTGTTGTTGCTGAGGGCGCCGAGTGCCACGGCCACGGTGTCCTGGGGGAGACCGAGTTGCTTCGCTTCGGACATGGTGCCGCGGAAGTCCTGGTCTGGGTCCTTGGCGACTTGGTCCAGAACGGAAGCACGGCTGGCGTCGGCGAGGAACTTCGAGTCGAAGTCGCCGTACTGCATCATCGCCATCCGGTCCCAGCCGGCCGGGTAATCGCCCTTGGGGACGGGGGTGGTGTACAGCTTCTTGACCTTGTCGAAACCGGGGGCCGGGTACGGTGCGCGGCTGGCGGCGCCGAACGCCTTGCTGTAGACCTCAAGGTCCTTCGGGGCGGTGTTGCTGCCGGTGGCGGCCAGTATGCTGGGCAGACTCACCGCGAGGTTCGGCGGTTTGAGGGCGGCGTAGAAGGCAGAGCAGTAGTCCGGGTCGTCCTCGTGATCCTTGAGCTGCTCGGCGATGTCGTGGTATTGCTTGCCGCTATTGCCGCCCAGTTTGTCGACCGAGCTGACTTGTTTGGCGAGATCCTGCGCCTGCTTCCGCGCCGCCGCGCTGCTGATCACCGGCTCGGGCACTTGCACGACATAGGTGGTGTCGCCGCCGTGCTCCAGCCCGATCGCCAGGCTGTAGCGGCGCTTGAGGCCGGGTACCTGGTCGTCCATCCATGACGCGATGTTGTTCAGGGTGTTGAGCGGGCTGTTGTCGAGGCCGTGCTGGTAGAAGCGGAACCAGTACAGGCCGTACGCGTCGTGCAGGCTTTCCTTGTCGGCGCTGAACGACGAGATCATGCCCTTGAGCGCCTGGGGATCGATCCCCGAGAACTCCGTCATCTGCTTGCCCCCCCTGGGCTCTTAGCGGGCGTGGTGCGCGCGTGGCGGCCGGGTGCGGGTTGGCCGACGCCGCTGGTTTCCGATCACGCATCGCTATCTTCTGGTCACACCAGTACAGTATCCGCCTGGTGCCGCGTGTGCCGCGTGTGCCGCATGGGGCACTTGGGTCCGTTCGCGGGCGTGGAGTACGTAACGCACCCGGGTGCGAGGAACCGGTCGATGGGGTGGGGCAGTTGCGCGCCGCATTCCCGGCGTGGTCCCGCGCGCAATTGCACGTTGCGGGCCTCCCCAACGAGCTCCATGACCGTGGACGCGCCATGGCCTCGGTCGTTCGCGGCGCATACGGTGCCGGTCATGTCATGGATAGGGGGAGGTCGTATGTCGGTGCACTCACGATCGGTTCGGACGTCGCGCCACGGCGCGTGGGCGTCGGTCGGTGCGGTCGGTGCGGTGGTGCTCACGCTGGCGGTGACGGGGTGTTCCAGCTCCCCGTCGGGGCCGAAGGCGAAGGACTCGGCAGTGAAGATGTCGACGGACGCGCGGTGGGTGGCGGCGAAGTTCCGGACGTACTACAAGGCCACGACACCGTTCACGGTCACCCAGGACGGCACCAAGGCCGTGTCCTGCGGGCACGGCAAGGCCAGCTACTCCTTCGCCGGGCACCAGACGTTCACCGTCGGCCCGGTGAGGACCTATCTGAACCTGTCGACAGTGGTTGATCCGTGGCTCCAGGGCCGCGGCTACTCCATCGATTTCGACAAGAAGTTGACCTATGAGTTCGACACCCGCAATTCCGAGAATCTGGTGAACAAGGAGGCCCACATCCACTTGACCGTAAGGGCGACCGCGGCCAGTGAGAAGGCCACCACCGAGCTGTGGACCGTCACCGCCCACACGGACTGCCTGCGTACCGGCTGAGCCGGGCCGGGGGCAGGTCGCTCAGATGTACTGGCCCTGGTCCGCGTGCCAAGCCTTGGCCGCGGCTTGGGTGACCTCGGCCGGGGTTCTGGCGATCTCCGCGTCGATGATCGGCAGGAGCTTGTCGACCATGGTCTTCACCTGGGACCGCTGGTGCGTCACGTGCTGTTCCCACTTGCTCGCGGCCTTGCCGGTCCACACCTTCCTGCCGCCCATGTCTCTGGCGGTGCTCTCCAGAGCATCGCGGTAGGTCTCGATGTCGCCCGCGAGATCGTTGCGCAGGCTTTTGAGCGCGGTCAGGGCCGGGTTGACCACTTTCGGCTGGCTCGAATCGCCCATCGTCTCCCCCTGTTTCGTCCCCTGTTTCGTCCTCGCCGACACCGTACCGATTGCGGCGTGGCCGCGCAGCCCGAGGTGCTGGTGGGCAACTCGGTTCTGCGCGGCGGAGGTTACCGGGCGAGGGAGGTCACCAGGCGAAGGACTCCGGGGCGGGGCCGGGGCTCGGGAAGATGGCGTCGAGTTGGGTGAGGAATTCCGGGGTGAGGGTCAACTCGGCTGCGCGGAGGGCGGATTCGAGGTGCCGCGGGGTGCGCGGGCCGACGATGGGGCCGGTGACGCCGGGCCGGGTGAGCAGCCAGGCGAGGGCGACCTCGCCGGGCTCGACCGCGTGCTTGTCGCAGAGCGCTTCGTACGCCTCGACCTGCGCGCGTACGACCGGGTTCGCCAGGCCCGCGCCGGACCGGCCGACGGACGTACGGGAACCGCCGCCCTCGCGCTCCTTGCGCAGCGCCCCGCCCAACAGCCCCTGGTGCAGCGGCGACCAGGGGATGATGGCAAGCCCGTATGCCCGTGCCGCGGGGATCACGTCGGTCTCGGCGCGCCGCTCGAAGAGGTTGTAGAGGCACTGCTCGCTGACCAGGCCGAGTGAACTGCGCCTGGCCGCAGCCTCGTTGGCCTGGGCTATGTGCCAGCCGGCGAAGTTGCTGGACCCGGCGTAGAGGATCTTGCCCTGCTGCACCAGGACGTCGATCGCCTGCCAGATCTCCTCCCACGGCGTCGCGCGATCCACGTGGTGGAACTGGTAGACGTCGATGTGGTCGGTGCCGAGCCGTTTGAGGCTGGCGTCCACCGCACGGCGGATGCCCAGCGCGGAGAGCCGGTCGTGGTTGGGCCACGCACGGTCGAACAGCGACGAGCCGTCGTTCGTGTCGTTCAGGTACACCTTCGTGGCCAGTACGACCTTGTCCCGGCGGCCGCCACCCTGCGCGAGCCAGCTGCCGATGATCTCCTCGGTGTACCCCTTGCGCTCATCCACCCCGTAGACGTTCGCGGTGTCGAAGAAGTTCACCCCCGCGTCGAGGGCCGCGTCCATCAGCGCATGGCTCGCCTCTTCCGTCACCTCCGCACCGAAGTTCATCGTTCCGAGTACGACCCGGCTCACTCTGAGCCCCGTCCGACCGAGCTGCACGTATTCCATGCCGCCAGCGAACACCTTGGAGCGCACTCGATGGCAAGCCCCCGCGTACAGGTTCGGCGTACGGGTCCGCCGTACGGAACCGGCGTACGGGTTCGGCCCGGCGCGGCCGAGGGGCCGGTCCGGGCCGAGCCGGGACGGACGGATCAGGAGCGGTCGCAGCGGCGGGCCCACACGAGGGCGGCGGCCGCTGCCGCGGAGACGGTCGCCGCCGCGAGCGCCGGGGTGTACGAGCGGACGGCGGATACGGCGGGCGCGGTGGCCGATCCGGAAGTTGATCCGGTGGCTGATCCGGAAGCCGATCCGGAGGCAGCGGGGGAGACCACGGCGGCGGCCTCGGTGTCAGGCGCGGCTGGGGGGATCTCCGCGCGATGGGCGCCCACCCCCGCGGCGAGCGCCGCCGCGTTGTCGGGGGCGGACGACGAGCCGCCGGGCAACCGGGACTTGACGCTGCTGGCCGCGTGCGCGGCCCTCGTCCGGGTGCGGTCCTCCGCGGCGCGCAGCCGGCCCGCGGTGTCACGCGCCTTCGCTTTCGCCCGCGCGGGGACGTCCACCTTGGCGGCGAGGTCCTCGACGGTCTGGCCCAGCGCCTCGCGGGTCTCGGCGATCTGCCGTTCGAGCTCGGCGAGGTGGGGGTCGGTACGGGGCGTCATCGCTTGGCCCTCTCCTTCAGGATCACCAGGTCCTGGTGAACGCTGTCCACGGTCTCCTCCGGCACGGGTGGCACCGCCCGCTTGACCTCGCCGCGGCCGATCAGCGCCGCGATCCCGGCGATGAGCAGCAGCCCACCCGCCACGATCAGCGCGGACGCCCACAACGTCAGCGGCATCGCGATCGCGGCGATCGCGGCCGTGATCAGGGCGGCGAGGGCGAAGAAGGCCATCAGTCCGGCCGCGCCGAACAGCCCGCCGCCGATCCCGGCCCGCTTGCCCTTCTGCGTCAGCTCGGCCTGGGCCAGCTTCATCTCCTGTCTGACCAGGTCGGAAAGCTGCTCGGTGCCCTCCTTGACCAGTGTGCCCACCGACCTGGCGGACCCGTTCGCATGCGCCACGACCTTCACCTCCGGCTCCAGGGGTTGTCCTGCCCGGGTTGCCCGTATTCGCGATCGGAAACACGTGAGCGGAAAGCCCGCGATCGGAGGCCCGCGATCGTGCACAGCAGGGCGCCGGCCTGCACCAGGTCCCCTGCCAGGTCCGCGTTCCGCGCTCCACGCGAGACGCTCCGCGCAAGCGCGCCGACCGCTAGCCGTTTACCGACAGTGAAAATCGTTACCGGGTCTCGTTCTGCCGGTTTCCGGGCGTACGCTCATCTGTGGGGGATGAATCGGGACGAACCGAAAGTACCGATCGAGGTGGGCATATGGCGCTGTACGGCTCTGAGGCGACCCATCGAAGGGCCCTTGTGCTGAGCGAGGTCGCCGCGGACGGGGCGAGCGGGCTTTCCCGCGTCCTGCGGCGGGCCTCATCCGGGGACGAGGACGCGGCCGGGATCACCGTCTCCGCCCTCGTCCGCTCGGTCCGACCGCTCACCGCGCTAGACGCGCACGAATTCCTGCGACGCGCACACATCCGTGAGTCCGACCTCGCCGGCGGCATCACCCCCGGCCAGCGGGTCGCGCTGGTGTCCCTGGTCGACCGTTTCTCCCACCTGCACCCGCCGGCGGCGTTCTGACCGACGGTGTCGGCAGCGGTCTGGTTGCCGGTCCGGGTACGGGTTCGGGCGCGGGGTCCGCGTACGGCGAAGCGGTCGGGCCGGCCGCGTGCGGCGAACCCGCGTGCGCCTGGGCCCGTGCGGGTATTCCGGGGAGGCGCTGGTGAGGGTGGCCGCGGGGGCTATACGGTCGGCGGGGTGACGACGTTTACCGAGAGTCAGCCCGAGTTCCCGGGGGCCAGTGGCCCGTATGCGACTACGGAGGCCGAGCCGAGGGATGTGGGCCGGGTTCGTACCGAGTACGCACCGGTGCACGACGGGGACCCTGATCCGGGGGAGATCGTGTGGACCTGGGTTCCTTCTGAGGAGCACGACGGGCGGGGGAAGGACCGGCCGGTGCTGGTGGTGGCGCGGGAGGCGGGGGGCACGCTGCTCGCCGTTCAGCTCACCAGCAAGCGGCATGACGGCGGGGACTGGCTCGCGATCGGGGCCGGGCCGTGGGACCGGGAGGGGCGCGACTCGTGGGTGGTGCTCGACCGTGTGCTGAGGCTGCACGACCAGGGGATGCGGCGGGAGGCGTGCGCGCTGGACCGGGGACGGTTCAACCTGGTGGTGAACCGTCTTCGTGAGCTGTACGGGTGGGCCTGACCCCCAGGCGTCCCGGGGCCGTCGGCTCCGGGACGCCTGGCGGTGGCGTCAGGACTTCTGAGCGGGCTCCGCCTCGTCCGAATCAGCTGACTCTTCCGTGGAGGTGGCCTCCGCGTCGGAGTCCTCGGCCGTCTCCGGGGCGGTCACCTCGGCTTCTTCCGGTTCTTCCGGTTCTTCCGCCTCGAAGTACGTGTCGAGGACGGTGTCGAGCTGGCTGGTCCACTCCTTGAGCTGGCCGCGAGAGGTGGCCTCGACCTGCGCGTCGTACCACCGGCGCTCAGGCGTGTAGACGGTCACCGAGAAGCGCCGCCCGAACCGGGGAGTGTCGATCTCGACCGCGGCGATCTCGTCCCAGGTGAACTCCGCTTCCTCCTCGTCGAGGCGGAAACGCACGCCGACCCGGTCCGCGACGATCGCACCTCGCCGGTCCGAGACGTCGAACACGGAGCCCTCGGCATCGCCGTCCCCCGCGTCCGCCGCGTCCTTGTCCTCGGCGTACTCCGACGCCGCCTCCGCGTCGTCCTCCGCCCCAGCGTCCGCCTCGGGCTCCGCCTCCGGCTCGGCGGCCTGCGGTTCCGCCGCCGGCTGCTCGGGAGCCTCGGCCTGCTCCGGGACGGCGTCGGCCGGCCCGTCCGCGTCGGAGCGCGCCGGAGTCAGGCCGGGCACGTACGCCGGGTCGAGGCCGGCGGCGGGCATGGACGGGGTGATCGAACCTATGCGCTGCTGCTCCACGGCAAGCAGTATGGCCGATGAAGCTGTGTCGGCAATCGCCGGACCACATAACAACATGGCAGCCCTTGCGTTTATGCCACACCCGAGCCCTAATTGCCCCAAAAGTCCCCTACGCTCTTATTTGCCCAACCACCCACCAGCCCCCTCCACGGAAGCCCCGCACCGGCCCGGGGAGGTGCGAGGGTCCGCAAGGTGCCGAGACCAAACGACGCGACCGGCCGTCCATGGTCAGGTAATCCCGTCCCCAACAGACCAGGCCCACCGGCACAGCTTCCTTTCAAGGAGTACCCGCAACTAACCCAGACCCAGGGGCGCGGGGAACTGCGCTTAACAAACACCCTTGGTTGTAGTTGGGACTACGACAAAGGGGCTGGTCAGAGTGGGTGTGTGGGAGTGCGCGGGGGATGGGGTCTACACCGACGGTACGGCGACGGTTGCGCGTGAGGGGCGGCGTTGGCGGCTGAACGGCGGGACGCTGTACGGCACCCTGCGGGACGCTAAGGCAGCGGCGGACGCGACCCCGGTTCCCGCCCCTCGTGTCCCCGCACAGCGCAAGGCACCGGCGGCCAAGCCTGCCTCCGCCCGCAAGGCTGCTCCGGCCCCCGCTGCCGATCCGGGCGCGGCGGTTGACCTCTACCTCCGCAAGTCCAAGAAGGTGCAGAACGGGGACCGCTCGCCGCGCTGACCGTCGCCGACCTGGAAGACGCGTTCTTGTTGGCAGTGGCCGAGCGGTACGCGGCGCTGCGGCACCCGGAAGCGTCGGCCGATGTGGTGGAAGCCCAAGATGCACTGCGGGCGGCACGCGCCGAACTCGCCGCATTCGAGAAGGAGTTCAGCGCGGGTGTCTACAAGAGGCAGCGGGCAATGGCGCTGTCCCTGCGGGAACAACTCACCGAGGACGTGGAGACGGCACAGGCGGCCGCGTCGGCGCTGACCGCTCCCAAGGTTGACGTTTCCGAGTTCGTGGACGGCTTGGCCGCCAAGGTGTGGGAGGGAGCCGAGCACAACGAGCGGCGCGACTTGCTGCGGCTGGCGATCGACTGCATTTACGTCAAGCGCGGCAAGCGCGGGCAGGCATTCGACGGTGACGCGCGCATGAATGTTCAGTGGGCCGGTACCAACGCCCCATCGTTGCATGGCGGTTCCCGCTGTCACGCGGGTAGCGACGGCATTTACACGTTCACCACTCGTCCCGACCGGTGAACCACCCAACGAGGTACCCGACCGCCATTTCCAGCGAAGGGAGAGGCCAGCCGGGATTCTCTCCTGGTCCCGGCTGGACAAAGTAGCTGGGTTCCCGATCCGGCGTCATGCTTGCAATGATCCAAAGCCGGTGGGTTACGTCCGGGGCGCTATCCGCGTAGTCCATGAAGAACCACCCGCAAAGTTCACCCGTCGGCCGCTGCTCGAACCACTCGAACCGGCAAGATCCTACGTACTCGATATCACCCAACTGGCGTGTCATTTCTGACTGATCCTCCGTCAATTAGTTGTAACACTCTGAACCTAGGAACGTTCCTAGGATGGCCCCGATGGCCTCACCGGCTGTCGGGGGATTTTCGCGCTTCTGGCCCCCCTCGGCCGGCCGGGACCCATAGGTTTCTGACCTGCGGTTTTCTCGCTAGGCAGCCTGAGAATCAAGCACGGCGCGGACCTCGGGCACGTCGCGGAATTCAGCGAGCCGAGCGAGAACGACCCGCCCCCGTTCCGCTGTCCTCTCGCTGGAAAGGTCGGCCGACAGCGTGAGCATGCGTTCCGCCGTGGCCGCCGCTTCCTCGGGTTCGTTCGCGTCGGCATACGCAACAGCGAGCCATGAGAGGTAGAGCGCCATTTCTCGCATGTGCGTCGCGTCGTACTCGCCGAGGACTTCCCGTAGCAACGGCACTGCCCGCAGCGGTCGGCGTGGTTCCGTGTAAACCCGAGACTCCATGACGCGCAATTCCCCGGCGTCCACCCAATACAAGTATCCCGGTGACTCGGCTCCCTCGCTGTCGTCAGCAAGGGCCTGACCCGCTTCCCCGAGGGCGCGCATTGCCGCTTGTGCATTCTCCGAACCGCCCGCTTTCGTGGCCGCCCAAGCTACCCGATCGTTGTATAGCGCACGCGCTTTCGGAGATGCATCCGGCCCGGCCCCGTCCAGTGCGGCGCGGGCAAGATCGAGTCCTCCCGGCTCCCGCCCGGTGTTGCTGAGCTGGTAGGCGAGTGACCCGGCAAGGTTCCCGGCTAGCATCCGGTCCTCGGCTTGCGTGGCCGCGCTGAGACCTAGCCGATAGATCCTCTCGGCTTCCTCGTGTTGCCCGGCATCGCTGGCAATCCATCCTGCAATCTGCGCCAACTCCCCAATTTGAACGAGTAGCTGACGCCCCGTCAGGTCGGCGTAGGAGTGCTCTCGGAATATTCGAACGGCCTTTCGAATCTCCCGTAGCGCGGGCCGGATGAGATCCCCGCCCGCAAGGAAGTCGTCTGCAAGCCGTAGACCGTGCACCCGCTGTCGTAGGTCTTCCACCTGGCCGACGCCGAGCCTCCCGCCCGTGCGGGTCGCCGGCGGCTCTAGGGGGTCCTCGGCGGGCAGGAAGTCAGCGAGGGTCGGCAAGGGTGGTTCGGCGGGCGTAGGCGGTCCCGTGAGGGCTTCCACGGGGACGCCGAGCGCCGCAGCGAGGAAGGGCAGCCATTCACGCGGCGTGCGCTTGCCTGTCTCCCAACGACTGATCTCTTGGCGGCCGACCGGATCACCGGGAATCCCCGCTGCCCGGCAGACCTCCCGCGCTAGGCGCGCTTGGCTCCACCCGAGCCGGTCACGCTCCCGCCGGATGTTGGCCCCAACGTTGCTCCCCATGGGTCCAGTCTGGCCGACAGTTGGCCTACACGTGGCCGCTATGCGCTGACTCATGCCGGGGGGACGTTGGTCAATGCAACACCCCCGCTACCGTGCGACCGGCCCGGGGGTGTGGACCACCTGATTGGGCAGGCAGCCATGGCGAATAGTAGAGGGTCCTTGAGCCATGTTGGTAACGGGTCCGGGAGAACGCAGCGCTTTTTTGTCAGCGCGAGCAGAGGGCTTCCCGTCGCACTGACGATTTCACCTCCGGTTCTTCCGGAGGATGCGCTGAAATGGCCGGAATTCCAGTGCGGCTGCCCTAAATGCCCGGACGGCGAGGCGAAGATAGAGTGAGCGGCGAAAATCCCAAGAGCGAGACAGGACCGGAAGAAGCACGGCGGTAGCCGCTGCCCTCTCTTGAGGAATTGGCAAAGCGCGCCGAGGAGTTGGCCGGGGCGATTCGGCGACACCTGGCCAGGCCGTGACCGCCAATCCAAAGGGGGGCAAGGCCGGTCCGGCGACGACCTATTGCGGTTGCTGCGCCGGTTGGCGCGAAATCTGGTGTCCCGACTGCTTCGGGTTCTTCGGATGCGAGACATGCAAGAACACGTTCAAGGTTCCCTGCCCAGTATGTGCGGGTGGCGATAGGGAGCCCATCCGGTGGCGAAGGACGAACGTTAGGAGTTCGCTAATGCACGCTGCCCAAAGCGCGCTGAAATTCGCGTGGTTAGAGGTTACGGGCCTGTGCAACGAGTTCTGCGATCACTGCTACGCGGACTCGTCGCCCAAGGGAACGCACGGCACGATGACCGTTGCCCACTGGACGAACGTAATCGACCAGCTTTCCGGCATGGGTGCACTTGACGTTCAGTTCATCGGCGGAGAGCCGACGCTGTACCCGCACCTTCCGGAACTGATCCGGCACGCGCACGGGTCCGGGCTATCCGTGGAAGTGTTCTCGAACATGACCCACATCCGGCCGGAACTGTGGGAAGCATTCACGGACTGCGGGGTCAAACTCGCCATGTCGTACTACTCGGACACGGCCGAGGAACACGACAGCGTGACCAGGCATCCGGGGTTCGCACAAGAAGACCCGGGCGAACGTTGAGAAAGCGCTCAGCCTCAATCTCCCGCTTCGCGGTGGGGTGGTGGCCGTGCAGGAAGGTCAGCGCGTCCAAGAGGCTGCACGGGACCTTTCCGCGCTGGGAGTCGGCGCAGTCGGCGGTGACAGCGCGGCTACGATCGGCGCACCCGCGTAACACGCTGAGTTCCCAGGGAGAGCACAAGTGGAAGACCACGGCGACGACTTCGGCAGGTGGGTCACGGAAGGCAACGCGGTCCAGCGGACCGAGGAGGAATGGGCGACGATCGCCGGTTACATCAGGCACGCGGCGAACAAGGTCGGTCCCGTCCTCCCGCTGTGCCTCCCGGGTGAGCCCCAGGAATGCGGCCGGAGCGCACAACAGCACGTGTTGGCGTGGGCCGCTCACCTCAAGGCCGTTGCACACCACCTGATCGAACAGTCAGCGCCGAGTGAGGCACGGGCGGCACACGTGGCCGGGCCGCTCTACCAACGACGGCTGAACGAGCTGCGCGCACAGAACGCCGCCGTGCCTGCCTCCCGCTGATTACTGGGCCCCGTCCGTGCGTCCTCCCCGTGGCGCATGGGCGGGGCCTTACGCTGTCTGACCGGCGGTAAGGCAGGACCGATACGCCGCCGACCTGGGTAAACGCTTGGTAACGATGCAACCCAGACTGCTTGACAGACCTGCGCGACAAGCCCCCCACCGCCAGGTGGTCCCGGAACCGACAGCACCACGGCACCCGGAGGGTCCCGCTCACCAAACTCAGCGAATAATCCTCGCCGCCCGCGCAGCCTTGAGCCAGATCGGGAACTCCCCCATGAGTAGGTCGTACAGCTCGGCGTCGTCCCGCTGGCGTGGATCGCTTCCGGCCGCGAAGAACCCCGCGTTGTCGATCGTGCGGCCCTTGAGCGTGTCGAGCCGTTGGAGGAACTTCAGGCCGCGCGGGCTGCCGAAGCCGACGAACTGCCAGAAGATCGGCAACGTACAGGTCTGCTGGAGCAGCCGCTTGGTGGCGCCGCGGTCGAAGGGCTCGCCGTCGGTCTGGAAGACGACGTACGCGGGGTCGGTGGCGCCGCACTGCTGGTAGTGGTCGATCACCGCACGCATCGCGGGGGCGTAACAGGTGCCGCCCCAGGGCAGTTTGTGCTGGAGCGCTTCGACCCGGCCGGTGTGGTTGTCGAGCGAGATCTCGGAGACGAGGTTCACCTGGCTGCCGAAGACCACCACGGGCACCACGCCGTCGTCGTCGAGGTTCGCGGACAACCCGAGGACCTGCTCGGCGAGATGCTGCATGGTGCCGCTGCGGTAGTACGACTTCATGCTCGCGGAGTGGTCGAGGACGAGGTAGACCGCGGCGCGCTGGCCGGTGATGCCCTGCTTCTGCAGCGATATCCCGGCCTGCTTGTAGAGGTTGACCAGCGCCGGCGCCGCCTGCTCGACCTTCTCCAGGCTGATCGCGGGCGCGGCTGCACGCGTGGCCACGGGCGCGCTCGCGACCACCGGCGGCACCTGCGGCACCGGCACCGGCGTGGCCGGGGGAGCGGCCGGCGGTGCCACGGGCTGCGGCGGCACGGGTGGCGCCCACGCGGGCTGCGGCGGTACGGCCGAGCCCCCCGGCGGTGTGGCGACCGGACCGGTACCGGCGGGCGGCGCCCCCATGTCCGGCGGCGGCCCGAACTTCTGTGCGGGCGAGGGCATTTGGAGGGTGGGCGGCGCGAGTACGGCGTCGGGCACCGTGGCCGGCGACGGTGCGGCCGGCTCGGCGGCAGGTGCGGACGAGGGGGCCGCGGCGGGCTCGTCGTCCACCGACACCCCGAAGTCCCGGGCCAGCCCGGCGAGTCCGTCGGCGTAGCCCTGCCCGACCGCCCGCACCTTCCACGCGCCCGCGCGGCGGTAGAACTCGGCGAGCACCACGACGGTCTCGCCGAGCCGGCACGGCGGTGGCTCGAAGGAGACCAGCCGGTCGCCCGAGGTGACGGCGAGCCGCAGTCCGCTGCCGCTGCCGAAGACCGTGCCGGGCTCGTTCGCGTCGACGCTGACGACGACCGCGACCGTGCGCACGGCGGCCGGCACGCGCGCCAGGTCGACGGCGACGGCCTGCCCCTGCACGGTGACGCCGTCCTGCGCCGGGTGGTTGTAGAAGACCAGGTCGGTGTCGGCGCGCACCTTGCGGTCCTCGGCGAGCAGCACCGCCGACACGTCGACGGCCGTGCCGGTCGCGGTGACCTCGGCGCGGGCCCGGTCGCCGTCGAGGGCCGTGTTGCCGCCCGGTGTGAGTGCGATGGCGCCGGCCATGGCCTGCCTCCCCCTGCTGCGTGGTCTGGAGTGTCCCATTCTTGCCACATCTGCTGCCGGTTGGACCGGCGAGACGCCGATTATGTGATGATCGCGCGATGCGGACGACAAGGACATCGCGAAGACCGCGCGGCACGAGGACGGCGGCGGCGGCCGTCGCGGCGGCCGGAACCGCGGTGGTGGCGCTGCTGGCGGCCGGCTGCGGGACGCAGACCGACGGCGGCGCGTCGATGCCGGCCCCACCGCGTACGGACGACTTCAGGGTGCACGCCGACACCCTCCCGCCGGGCATCTCCGGTGGCACCGGCGTCCCGTCGTACGGTGTGCCGCCGACCGGCCGGCCCGGTACCACCACTCCGGCGCCCCCCAGCGGCCCCTGTCCGGCCTCGGGTCTGCGGGTGGGCATCGACGCGACGGACGCGGCCATGGGGCTGCGCCAGTCCGTGGTCACGCTGACCAACTGCGGCACCAAGTCCCTTGCCGTCAGCGGCTATCCGAAGCTGCGGCTGCTCGACGACCACGTCCGTACGGTGGACGTCCGGGTGCACCACGGCGACGACGTGGTCGACAGCGTCACCGACCCCGGGCCGGCCACGACGACGCTGCGCTCCGGCCGGCAGGTCATCGCGATCCTGGCCTGGCGGAACACCTACACCGAGTCGAACGAACCCCCCGCGCTCGCCGCCACCTTGGAGTTCACCGTCGCGGGCGCCAAGCAGCGCGTCCCCCTCAATGTCGACCTCGGCAACACCGGCAAGCTCGACGTCACCGCCTGGTACGTCCGCAAGTGACGCGGTGCGAGTGACGCGGTGCGAGTGACCTGCCGCGAGTGACCTGTTGGGCACGGCGAAGGCGGCCCCGACACATCGTCGGAGCCGCCTGTCGCGTACGGTCGTCCGCTGCTCGCGGATCGGCCGGCTACTCGACGTCCACCCAGTCCAGGGTGCGTTCGACCGCCTTCTTCCAGCCCTTGTAGCCGGCGTCGCGCTGCTCCTCGGACCACTCCGGCTGCCACCGCTTCGACTCGTGCCAGTGCTCGCGCAGTTCGTCGGTGTCGCGCCAGAAGCCGACCGCGAGACCGGCCGCGTACGCGGCGCCGAGCGCGGTGGTCTCTGCGACCACCGGGCGGCTGACCGGCACGCCGAGGATGTCCGCCTGGGTCTGCATGCACAGGTCGTTGGCGGTGACACCGCCGTCGACCTTGAGCACGTCCAGGTGCACCCCGGAGTCCTGCTCCATCGCCTCGACCACGTCGCGGCTCTGGTAGCACATCGACTCCAGCGTCGCCCGCGCCAGGTGGCCGTCGGTGTGGAAACGGGCCAGGCCGACGATCGCGCCACGGGCGTCGGAGCGCCAGTACGGCGCGAACAGACCGGAGAACGCCGGCACGAAGTAGATGCCGTCGCTGCCGTCCACGGTCCTGGCCAGCCGCACGCTCTCCGGCGCGACCTTGATGATGTGCAGCTGGTCGCGCAGCCACTGCACGGCCGAGCCGGTCACCGCGATCGAGCCCTCGAGCGCGTAGACCGCCGGGGCGTCGCCGAACTTGTAGGCGACCGTGGTGAGCAGGCCGTGCTCGCTGCGCACCGCCTCCGTACCGGTGTTGAGCAGCAGGAAGTTACCGGTGCCGTAGGTGTTCTTCGCCTCGCCGGGGGCGAAGCACACCTGGCCGACGGTGGCCGCCTGCTGGTCGCCGAGCACGCCGCAGATCGGCACCTCCTGCGACAGCGGCCGGGAGGTACGGGTCTTGCCGTACGCGTCCGGGTGCGAGGACGGGTTGATCGTCGGCAGCATCGCACGCGGGATGCCGAAGATGCCCAGCAGTTCGTCGTCCCAGTCCAGCGTCTCCAGGTCCATCAGCATGGTGCGGCTGGCGTTGGTGACGTCGGTGGCGTGGATGCCGCCCTTGGGGCCGCCGGTGAGGTTCCACAGCACCCACGAGTCGGTGGTGCCGAAGATCGCGTTGCCCTGCTCGGCGGCGGCGCGCAGCCCGTCGATGTTCTCCAGCATCCACTTGATCTTGCCGCCGGAGAAGTACGTGGCCGGCGGCAGCCCGGCCCGCCGCCGGATCAGGTCGCCGTGGCCGTCGCGCTCCAGCGCCTTGGCGATCGAGTCGGTGCGGGTGTCCTGCCACACGATCGCGTTGCCGTACGGCTGTCCGGTGCGCGGGTCCCACACCACCGCGGTCTCGCGCTGGTTGGTGATGCCGATGGCGGCCAGGTCGGCCGCGGTGATCCCGGCGTTGCGCACCGCGGTCTGGATCACCACGTTGGTGCGCTCCCAGATCTCGGTCGGGTCGTGCTCGACCCAGCCCGGGCGCGGCAGGTACTGGGTGTGCTCCAGCTGGTGCCGGGCCACCTCGTTCCCGTCGTGGTCGAAGATCATGAACCGGGTGCTGGTGGTCCCCTGGTCCACCGCGCCGACGAAGTCCGCCATGGCTAGCTGCCTCTCCTGGATCTGCTGGAGCTCCTGGGTCAACGAACATGCGTGGCAGCCGAGTTGCCTCGGCTGCCGGGGCCCGCTTCCGCGGGCTCAGTCCTGCGGGATCGGGGTACGGCCCGTGGGCTCCGGTGCCGCGTGGGGCAGGTGGCGGCCGACGAAGAGCTTGTAGGCGACGCCGCCGACGAGGCCGCCGACCAGCGGGCCGACGATCGGCACCCAGAAGTAGAGGTTGCCCCATTCGTCGCGCCAGGCCGTGTGGTAGCCGGTGATGTAACTGGCCAGCCGGGGACCGAAGTCACGGGCCGGGTTGATGGCGTAGCCGGCGTCCGTACCGAACGCCATGCCGATCGCCACGACCACCAGGCCGATGATGAACGGGCCCATGTTCGCGCGGGGCGGGTTGTTGAGCAGGTCGGTGATGGCCAGGATCAGGATCAGCAGGATCGCGGTGCCGATCACCTGGTCGCGGAACGCGCCCCATTCGTGCACGCCCGCGGCGGGGTTGCCGTTGCCGGGCAGCGTGGAGAAGACGAACTGCGTCTTGAAGGTGTGGCCGGGGTCGGCCCTGGCCAGGACTTCGGTGTAGTTCCAGCGCACCAGCAGCGCGGCGCAGAACGCGCCGAGCGTCTGGGCCAGCATGTAGGGCGCGACCTTCTTCCAGGAGAAGCCCTTGAAGACCGCGAGGGTCAAGGTCACCGCCGGGTTGAGGTGCGCGCCGCTGAGCCGGGCCGCGAGATAGACGCCGAGCGTCACGCCCAGGCCCCAGGCCCAGGCGATGCTGTCGTGGTTGCCCAGACCGCCGGGCGGTTTGGTCAGGGCTCCACCGGCGACGACCTGGGCGACCACGCCGATGCCGAAGAGGAGGAGGATCAGGGTGCCGGCGAACTCCGCGGACAACTCGCCGATCAGCCCTGAGCCGCGTGAACGTGGCGCCATGTCAGCCTGCTTCCCGCCGGTCGTACGGGACCGGCTGTGGCTCGTATTCGCACTTCTGCTCCTAATCAAGGAAGCACGGTGCAAACGAGGTGGCTCGTACGGATGAGCCGTTCGGGGGTGCGATGCGCTGCGCCGGGCGGGAAGGGGGTTCGCCGCTGGGGTGCTCGTTTGCGGCCGGCCGGCCGCTGGGGTTCCCCCGCGCCCCCTTGGACGCCCGCGCGCTACTGAAGTGGGGG
>NZ_JACEGK010000094.1:0-18024 GCF_056859195.1 Streptomyces sp. NH27 | reverse complement strand
GACCACACGCCTGCACCACCTCCCCCTCGACACCCACGAAGGACCACTCGCCCCGATGTACCGCTTACCGCGCTCGCTGCCTGCCGGCCTGCGCTACCGACGGCCGGCCAGCACCCTCAGGGTCCTGGTGACCTTGAGCGGCGGCCGGACCATCACCGTGCCCATGACCCTGACGGCCGCCACCCGGACCACCGGCATACCCGGGGGGCCACGGTGAGCACCACGATCTCGGTCCACGACGAGACCCGCTCCCACTCCCAGCTCGCCGAGGAGATCACCGCCGTCCTCGCCGAGGCCGCGCCGCTGATACGCCGATACACCCACCTGGACCTGCCCACGCTCAGCTTCCACCTCCAAACCCCCCGTGGGTGGCGGGCGACCGTGATGAAGCACATCAAGGCCCGTCTGCGCGAAGCCGTCGACAACGGGCCCGGCACCGAGCAGGACCGGCAGGCCGCCAAAACGGGGCTCCGCGACTGGCAGCGTTCCTCGCGGCAGGGGGACCTCACCACCCCGGCGTTCAGCCTGACCGACGCGGACGGCGAGCCACGCACCCTGCTCGTGCCCGAGGCACTGCGACTGCAGAGGTACCTCACCACGCCGGCAGCACTGCACCGGCTGTTGCGTCACGAAGCCGTGCACCAGGCGCAATTCGCCTACAGCCAAGGCCGGGTAGCTCCGCCCCGGATGTCCCTTCGCGCCATTCCCCTCTTCCAGGCGACCACCCCACGCCTGCTGGAAGGGCATGCCACGTGGACCGAGGAGAAGGTCAGCACCGACCTCCACGGCCTTCTGCCCACCGGCCAGATCCGACTCTCCCGCCGCGCGATCATCCACCGCGACCTGCATCAGATCTGCTCACAGCGCATAGGCCGCTCGCCAAGGCCCGCGAAGACGCCGATCAGCCGGTACCTCTTCACCGCGGTCCTGGGCCAATCCCAGCCCTACGTCCCAGCCTGGCCGACCGAGACCTCCTTCGTGGACGCCACCCTGCCCGTCCTCGGCCCGGCCTGGAACGCGGTCCTCAGCGATCTCGCGCTGGTCCCCACACCCACCGAGCTGGCCACTCCGCGGCTGTGGCTGGACCGCGTGGCCACCGCCGGACCGCCCGACCGTCGCTGACCGCACGCACCGGACACCCCTACCGCACGGCGGCGGCTTCCTGTCACGCCGCCGCCGTGCAACCCCGCAACAGCCCACCCAGGAGGAAACGCATGCCTGGCACCGCAGACCCCGACGACGCCGACCTCGTGATCGCCACCTTCAACGTCGAGCAGAACGGCTTCGGCGACCCCGGCCGCCGCCGAGACGCCTACGACCTCCTGCGCCAGCACCACGTGAGCTTGCTGTTCCGGCAGGAGATGTTCCTCAACGACAAAGACCAGCGTGCCGTGATGTACGAGGCAGAAGACGCGCTGGGACTGCGCGGCTGGCTCGATGTCGGCGGAGTCAACGCGAACGCCGTGTTCGCCGACACCGAGATCTTCCGGCCGCTGGGCGAGTGGCCCGCGCCCTGGAACGGCTTCAAGCTGCCGCCGACTGCCGTCACCCTCCAACTCCGCGCCGCCGGAGTGGACTCGACCCCGATCATCGCAGTGGCCGCCCACCTCAACTACGCCGTGCCCGCTCTCCGGGAGATCGAGGCCGGGTGGACCACCTACTGGGCCGACAAATGGATCACCCTGCCTTCCGGGACGCGCACGCACGCGGTGATGCTCGCCGGCCTCGACGGCAACTCCTACCCCCGCACGACCCCGGGCGTGCGCGAGGTGCCGCTGCCCGAACTCGCCGACATCAAGGACGACGCCCACCGCGCCCACCGCAGCCGCACCGGGCCGGACGGCACACGGGTGATGGATCAAGTCCCCCACGACGTCCTGCACACCGCGGAAGTCCGCGACATCGCCCTCCACCTCGCCCTAACCACACAGGGCCGGCAGCGCCTGGAGCCGACGATGCTGGCCTGCGACACCCACGGACCCTCCACCCGCGTGGACTGGCTCCTGGCCAGCCGGCAGCTCCTCCCCGCGTTCCGCGAAGTCGTCACCGTCGATGCGCAGCACGTCAGCGACCACAACCTCCTCATCGCCCGCGCCGACCGCCACGACCTGGCCCGCCTGCTGTCCCACACCGCGTTCTGACCGCAGCGGGCAGCCCCGCGACCGCAGACCACCACCAGGGGCACGGCAACACCGACCAGCCCCACCCGAACCACCGCTTGGAGACGATCATGGACCGAATGCGCGCGGCCACATGGAACGTTGAAGACAACGGCCGCACACCCGAAATTCGCCGGCAAGCGCACGACCTGCTCGCCGACACGAAACCGAACATCGTGTTCCGCCAGGAGCTGCCCGGAGCCCACCTCAACGGCATGAGCGGTCTCCAAGAAGAGGCCAACCGCCTCGGGCTGCTCGCGTTCATGTGCCTGCCCCAGCCCGGCCGGAGCCAACGCCCGGTCGGCGTCATGGTCGACCGGGCAGCGTTCGAGGTGCTGGCCTATGAAGAACGCGGCCAGGGCTGGAAGCCGTCCCTCATCGTCACGGTCCGGCTCTGGGGCACGCAGCAGAAGATCAAGCTGGCGTCAGCCCACTTGTGCCACAACGATCCGACGACCAGGGCCACCGAGGCACGCGGACTCACCGACCTCGCCGACCACGGTCAATCCGCACTGATCGGCCTGGACACCAACTCATACCCCGTGCCGACTCCCCTGGAGACGCCGCCGCCCGACCTGCACACCATCGCCGACCCCGTCCACTTCGAACACCGCACCATGTGGCGGGACGGCCGCCGCGTGCCCGACACCCAGCCCGACGAGATCCTGACCGGGGCACACCGCGGCGGGCGAAGCGACGTCCCCGGACCCTTCATCGACCTCGCCCGGCACGCCGCATACAACCTGACCCCGCCCCAGCCCGAGGCACTCGCGCCCACCGCCAGCCTCACCCGCACCGACCAGGGCCCACCTCAACGCATCGACCGCATCTACGCCACGCCCGACCTCGCACGCGCCCTCGTCCGCGTCACCGTCTTTGCCGGTCCAGAGATCGGTGCCGTCACCGACCACGCCATGGTCGTCGCCGACTTCGACCTCAAACTTCTCGGCAAGACCACCCCCTGATCCACCCGGTATCGCGAAGAGGACGAGGGTCCGTGTGGGGTCCGCGCGCCGTGCTCGGCAGCGGGCCCAACCGGTGCCGGGCACGGTCCCCACGCCCGGCCGCTCCGCGCCCCGCAGGTCCGACTCGCGCCGAACCTGGCGCCTGTCAGGTGCCCGCAGAACACCACGCCCAGGCCCATTCGCCCCGTGCTCCGTCACGCGTCGGCCACGCCCTCGCGTCGCTCCCCGACGGCAAACAGGACCGTTGCCCCGCCCGCCGGCGCGGACATCAGTCCCCGGACGGCCGAGGCCCTCTGCTGTGAAGGACCGCAAATCATGATGGCCGGCCCCAACGCGCCACGTCCAGAAGTCACTACCGCTCTGCGGGATGCGATCGACGCCCTCGTGACGAAGGGCCGCATCATCGGCGTCTCTCTGAGTGACGGCGGCCTCATGGACGACGGACGGTACTCGCTGGGCACCCTCACGCCTCCCGACGCCATGCTCTTGGGCGACCTCGTCCTGACGGGCAGTCTCGGCCCGCAGCAGGACCCACGGCCAGTCGCCTTGCGGCCGGCGCCCAGGCGACTGTCACCTCAGTACCCCGAAGCAGCCGCCTCCTCGCAGTGGCTTCACTCCGCGCTGGCCATGGCGGACATCTCCCTCGACACCCAGCAGCGCGACCTCGTCGACGAGCGAAACCGCGTCCTTCTCGGTGACGCCGATCTCCACGCCATCACCCGGCTCGACGACCTGCTCGTCCCGCACGTCGAGGCGCTCCACGCGCTGGCAGCACGGTTGACCGCGGTCTACGCCAGCTACGGCATCCTCACCGACCGGCACCAGGACCTCCCCCGCGCTTACGGCGGCACGATCCGTCCGGGCGTCCTCACCGTCGAAGAGGCACATGCGCTTCTCGGGCTGCTCGATCCCGGCCACGACGAGGACGAGGACATCGACCCCGACGACCTCGCCACCGCTACGGCCATCGCCCGAAAACTCGCCGCCGCCATCGGCGCCACCATCAGCGACCAGGTGGACATCGTGTTCGACCCCTACTGCAGAAGATGCCGCCACGAACCGACCGTCACCATCGGCGCGCTCCGCCCCGAGCACGCCGCAATCCTCGCCGCGCACCTGCGCCCGTGAAGCCCTCGTGTCTCCCGCCGCGGCCGGGGAGCCCTCGCGCCGCCCTTCACCACGCTGACACCGAAAGACAGCCAGCCATGACCCAACTGCCATCACTGCGGCTCCACCAGCGCGAAGCTCTCTCCGCCATAGAACATGAACTCGCTCGCGCCGAGCGCGCTCTGCTCGTGATGGCTTGCGGTACGGGGAAAACCCGGGTCGGTGCCGCGCTCGCCGATCGTGTGGCACCCACGGGACCCGTCCTGTTCGTCGTGCCGACCCTGGATCTGCTCCGCCAGACGCTGTCCGGGTGGATGGAAGCTTCGGGCCAAGCAGCCCTCGGCACAGTGGTCGTCGTCTGCTCCGACCGCGAGGCCGCCGGCGGTGACACCGACGACGAACTCCGCGGATTGGACGCTCAGGTGACCACCGACCCCGCGAAGCTGGCGGAACTCCTGTCCCGACCTGGCCGGCACACGGTCGGTGTGACCTATCAGAGTGTGAGGAAGCTGGCGGTCAGCCACCACGACCACGGTCTGGGCGCATGGAAGTTGATCATCGTGGACGAGGCCCACCGCTCGGCCGGGAGGGTCGATGGCGACTGGCCGCTCATCCACGACGGCGCACGCATCCCCGCCGACCGCCGTCTGTACATGACCGCCACTCCCCGCATCTTGCGCGGGCGGAGTGACGAACCGAAGGACGCGGTCGTCAGCATGGACGATGGCAAGATATTCGGCCGTGTAGCACACCAACTCCGCTACGCGCGAGCCCGCGAGCGCGGACTGCTGGCGGACTACCGTGTCGCCGTCGCCGTCACGTCTGATACCGAAGTCCAACGGCTGGCCCACAGTCAAGCCGCTCGCGAGGAGTTCTTCGACGTCGGCGGCACCGCACTGTCGCCCACCATGCTCGCCAAACAGATCGCCGTGCTCCGCGCAGCAGAAGAGTTCGGCATCTCCCGGATGCTCACCTACCACCACCGTGTCCGTGACGCGCGCTGGTTCTCCAACACTCTCGGTAAAGTCCAAACGTTACTCGGGGAGCATCCACAACGCCGCCTGGTCACCGGCTTCGTGCACGGAGGCCACACCGAGAGCCAGCGTCGCAAGACCCTCGACATGCTCCGCGCACCAGGGCCCGACCTCGTCGTGGTCTCCAACGCGCGCGTGCTGGCCGAAGGGGTCGACGCACCAAGTGTGAACGGCATAGCACTCATTGACGCCCGTAACAGCGCAGTCGACACCGTTCAAGCAATCGGCCGCGGATTGCGCCTCGGCGATCAGAAGGACAAGATCGCCACAATCGTCATCCCCGTGCTACTCGCATCGGACCAAGACCCCGAAACTGCGCTCGCCGGTTCCGCCTACGCACCCGTGTGGCGCGTCCTTCAGGCCCTGCGCACCTACGACGACGACCTCGACACACGTCTGGCCTCCCGGCACAACCGACGTGAATTCGACCCCGCCCTTCCCGAGAACAGCACCACACCACCGGACTGGCTCCATTTCATCGGCGCGCCCGCGCCACCCAACTTTGTTTCCGCCATCACCGCTCGGGCCGTTCGCATCGGCAACTCCTCGTGGGACGAATATTTCAAGGCCGCGACCGAATATCGCAACCGGAATGGCGACCTCCGAACCATATCAACTTCCACCATCTCAAAGACCGGGCTGAAACTGGGACGCTGGATCAGCAATCAGCGCACAGCCTTCCGCGAGGGAAACCTCCTACCCGATCGGCGAGCCCGCCTGGACGCGATCGGAATGATCTGGAATGCCCACGAAGCCGCATGGCAACGAAACCTGGCCGCCCTCCAGGATTACCACAAAGAGAACGGCCACCTCCGAATTCCAAAAACCCACGTAACGCAGGGCGACGATCCCATCCACCTCGGCAACGTTATGGGAAATATCCGAAACAACTCGCACGACCTGACCGCCAAACGGCGCGCCGAACTTGAAGCGATCGGAGTGATCTGGAATTCAATCGACCACCGATGGAAGGAGAATTTCAACGCAGCGCGCGCCTACTGGAAACAAAAGGGAAACCTTCTCGTCCCCGAGGGCTTCATCACCGAAACCGACCCGAAGATCCGCCTCGACTATTGGATCGGCACCTTGAGGCAGCTCCACCGGAGAGGCGAACTGTCTGCAGACCGAATCAATGATCTTGAAGCGATCGGAATGGTATGGGACCCCAGATCTCAACTATGGAACACGATGCTGAAGGCTGCAACTACATACCGGGACCACTTCGGCGACCTACGCGTTCCGCAGAGTCACAAAACTCCACCGCCCGAAAGTCTTCCCTTGGGAAAGTGGATCGCACGACAGCGCATGCTGTTCGCCCGCGGGGAACTAAGCAAGAAACGTGTGGAAGCACTCGAAAACATCGGCATGGTGTGGGCCGCATAAAAGCATGACCCACCTCACCCGCTGGACTCCCCAACCGCAACTACGACGTGACACCGCGGAGACGCCAACCGCTGAGACCGAGCTCGACCGACCACCATTGTCCGCCTGTCAGGAAATGGCAGTCGGTCGGGAGATGAGGAGCACTTCCAAATGACACAGTCCGTCACCACACGACTCCGGGTGCCCGGACCTCCGCAAGTGAACGCAGCCCTGGCCATCTGGGTCGTCGTGACAGACCCCCTTAACCGGGTGCTGCTGGGTCAGCACCGCACCGGTGCAATCGACCTACCCGGCGGAAAGGTTGAGCCCGGCGAGTCGCTGGAACACGCTGCCGCCCGCGAACTCAGGGAGGAAACAGGTCTCCAGGCGGCACCAGACGACATCGAGGTATTCGCGCTGCTCCTCGACGCGGTCGCCGGTACCACGCGACTGACCGTAGGGGCAGTCGCCACCCGTTTCGGCGGGGAAGCCGTCGTACAAGCCGGCGAAGCACACACAGCCTGGGCCTGGCATGCGCTCGATGCCCTACCGGACGGACTGTTCGTGCCGTGCGGCCAGGTGCTGCGCGCATACCGGCCGCACCTGCCGATCCTCCACCCCGCGGCAGAGCACTACCAGGTCCAGCACATCGGACAACTCCAGCCGCCGGCCCTCGCACACCGCCGCGACAGTGCCTCCCACGGCGATCAGCCGCACCCCGGCCCGACTCCAGGAGAAAGTGCATAACCACCGCCTGTGACGAATCGCCGCCCGCCCGTACCACCGAAGGGATGGGCCAACCACGTCACCGCTGCGGTCGTGGACGGCGCCGGCCGCCACCGAGCACCACGACGCCTGGGCGCGAAGCCAGATCAGGACACCGCCCGCCACCATCGCGCTGCCTCCTGGGAGGCGCCTTCACGGGGTCGAGCCCAGGGAAGGTTTCCGTCTTGGCGCGCAGGGCACGCCACAAAGACCAGCTCGGCTCGACCATGGTTCGATCCTACGAGCAGACCGCCGCACCAGAACCCGCCACTGACCACAGCGCCGCTCATGCGCAGCGGCAGTTGGAGATGCGGCGTCCGGTCTATCTTGAGTTCCTCGTACGCATCGACGCTGCTCCCGGCACTGACAATCCCGGCACAGCTTCGGTGGAGGAGCGGAAAGCGGTGAACAGGGCCTGGGGCAACTTGGTGTTGGCCAGGCCCCCTCGACGCCATCAAGGCGGTGAAGCGCCTTGTCTCGCTCGCGCAGCCCAATCACGGCTGCTTTCCATCCCCACAGGACACAGAACGTGCGAGGGACGAGTTCCTCACCTCTGCGCGCAGCGCCCTGAACCCCTCCTCCATCGCCCTCTCACGCGGGTGATGCCGCCAAAGTGCTGGTGTTCCCTATCGACTACTCGCCCTGGCCAACCAACGCGCTGCGCTCCGCCCGCGCCGCCAAAACCTCGTCGCTGGCCGACGCTGACTCACACGCCACCGGCCATGCGAGGTTCATTAGTAAGTCCAACTCCGGCCGGTGCCGCGGTATTGCTCAACGGGGATCGGCTGTGTGCCGGCATCCATGCGGGTGAGGTAGAGCTTGCCGTCGAGGTGGTCAACCTCGTGCAGGACCAGGCGTGCCAGTCCGCGATCGAATCGGGTCAGCCGCGGTGTTCCGTCGATGTCCGTGTGCGCGATGACGATGTGGAGCGGTCGCGGAACAAGGCCCCGTACGTCGAAAAATGACAGGCACCCTTCGTACTGCCGGTCGGTTTCGGCTGAGGATTCTGCGATGGTCGGGTTGAGCAGCACGATCGGGGTCGAATCATCGCCGGGAGGGACGACGACCGCGGCCGAGCGAGCGACGCCGACCTGAGGAGCCGCGATGCCCATGCCCTTGCCGAAGTCGTGGAGTTCCTTGACGCGCGAGATTGCGGCGTCGAGTTCACGTACCACTTGGCGTGCTTCGTCGGCCTCCGTGGGGAGTTCGAAGGGCTGAGCAACAGTCTGGAGGAGGATGTCGCCTTCCTGGACGATGCCGGCGGCAGCCATGAGGGCGCTGGGGGTGGGGGTGTTCACGGGCTCGCTCTCTTGGAGTTGTGCGGTCTTCAGCCGCCATTCCATGCGGTACCGGGCGTGGAGGGGCGGGTCCAGTGTCGTCCAGGTGTACACCGTGTGGTCTGCGTCGACGGTCCGGGTGAGTGGCGTACGCAGCGGCGCGAAATTGGCGCTCAGCGAGGTCTCGGTGCCCCAGACGCTGGGCTCCAGGGCGGTGGGGAAGGACAAGCTGACGGAAAGTTCTCGGGTGGGCAGTCGGACGGCTCGCTGAAACCAGGGGCCCCATTTGTCGGCAGTGACCGAATAACTGTAGGTGATTCCGGTTTCCTGGCCCGGGTAGAGAGGGAATCGGGTGTGCGCGTTCGCGAACTCCAGCCAGACTTCCTTGAATGCGTCGCGGTCGTGCTTGACCACGCGCCCCATCTCCTCTTCGCCGCAGTGCGCCTCTAACTGGAGTTCTTCCCAGGTCAGGGGATGGGCTCGGTACAGCGCGTTGGAGCGCTCCGGTTCACCGGGGTAGCGGTCGACGGCGATACGGACGAGGTAGCGGGTGATCGGGTCCGTTCCGGTGTTGCGCAGGTGTCGGTGCATCGTCAGGTGGTAGACGGAACCGTCGTAGTGCAGGTCGGCAGTGTCTTCCAGAACGAGGATGCCGGCGGACGGCGGAGGATCGGCCGCCTCTTGGGTGGGCTGGGCGCCGCCGTCGATGTCCTGCCACGCCTTCCAGATCTTTCCGCCCGCGTCGAGTTCCTTGTCGAGGCGGCGGGCAAGATCTGAGGAGCCGCGTTCCCTCTCGGATTCGAGGTGGCTCACGTACGACGGCGAGATGTGCAGACGCCGGGCCAGGTCCGCCTTGGACAGGCCGCGCACCTCTCGAAAGTGCGTCAGCTCGGCCGCGAACGGCGACGGGTCCCTCTGACCTGGCATAGGGCGTCCCCCGTAGGTGAGTTCGTGGATTGCGTGAGTGAGCGCGGCTCACCAGTGCCTCATCCTGCCTGCTTCGGGCTCACTGTCACCAGGCGATGGCGGAAGTAGTCCGGCCCCGCTCGCATGGCTGGCGGATTCCTCCTCGCCGGCGACCCCAGGTCCGCAAAAACCACTGCCCCGGACACGGTCTGGGGGACCTCGGAAGGGCACACTCATGCCTGGAACTGCCGCACCGCGCCGCGCGGTGCTCATCTTCTCCGGCGGCTTGGACAGCGCCGTCACGGCCTACAAACTCCGCGACGAGGGCGTCATCTTGAGCCTGCTCTCGTTCAACTACGGGCAGCGCCATGTCAAGGAACTGGCACATGCCGCGAACCTCGCCGACCAACTCGGCGTGTCCCACGACATCGTCGACCTGACATCGCTGGGCCGGATACTGGGGGGCTCTGCCCTGACCGACCCGGCCCTCGCGGTGCCGCACGGCCACTACCGCGCCGAGACCATGCGCAGCACGGTCGTCCCGAACCGGAACGCGATCATGCTGGAGATCGCGGCCGGCGCCGCGGTCGCGGCGGAGGCGGACGCCGTGGCGTTCGGCGCGCACGCCGGGGACCATGCGATCTACCCGGACTGCCGGCCCGAGTTCTTCACCCTCATCGAAGCGTCCATGAAGTCCGGGAACGACGGACACATCGCCTCCGACTTCCAGCTCGTCGCCCCGTTCCTGGAACTCACCAAGGCCGACATCGTGCGCGAGGGCGCCCGCCTGGTCGTGCCCTTCGAGTTGACCTGGTCGTGCTATGAGGGGGGTGAGGTGCACTGCGGAGCCTGCGGAACCTGCGTGGAGCGCCGGGAGGCGTTCGACGAGGCCGGGGTCGCCGACCCCACCGAGTATGCGGACGGTGCGGATGCGGAGGCGTCCCGGTGAGTGGGCAGTGGCGTATCGGCAAGATCTTCCGGTTCGAGGCGACTCGTGTGCTGGACGGCCGGGACGATGGCCACTCCTTCACCGTCGAAGCGGTTCTCGCCGCGCGGGCGTTGGACGAGGTGGGATTTGTCGTGGACTTCGGCCGCCTGGAGCCGCTGAAGGAGCACATTCGCGACACGCTGGACCACCGGTTCCTCAACACCCACGTCCCCGACGTCAGCGACAGTGGCCTGGCCGAGTACCTGACGACGTGGACCCGTGCGCACCTTCCGGCCGACTTCGGAACCGCTCTGGCTGAGGTGCGCATACGCACCGGCCGACCCGCGGTTGTGGCCGAGGAGTTCGCCGTCACGTTCGAGGCCACGCACCATCTCGACGGCCTGCCCGACGGGCATCAGTGCGGGCGGCCTCACGGCCACTCCTACCTCGTGACCGCGTCGGCCACCGACGGGCGGCCCGCGGCGATCCCGCTGGCGCTGCGCGAGCACGTCGAGGACGCCCTGGACGACACGGTCCTCAACCGGGACTTGCCCTTCAACCCGACCTCCGAACGCCTGGCCGCGCATCTGGCGGATGTCCTGGGCCGGCAGGTGGACTGTCCGGCCGTGATCCGGGTTTCGGAGACGGAGACCAGCTGGGCCGAGTACGTGGGAGGCACGTCATGAGCACGCTGCAGCGCGTCGGCCTGCGCATCCGGGTCTCGGAGAAGTTCGGCGGCACCATCCAGGGCGAGGGGCCCAGCGTCGGGGTGCCCGCCTGCTTCATCCGTCTCGCGTTGTGCAACCTCATCTGCTCGGCGTGTGACACCCCCTACAGCTGGGACCACACGCGGTACGACCTGCGCAAAGAGGCCCACTACGAGAGCGTCGAAGAGCTGCTGGCGTGGGCTGTGGAGCAGCCTGAGGACCTGGTGGTCATCACCGGCGGCGAGCCACTGATCCACATGGCCGGGCTGACCGAGCTGGTCAACGGACTGCGAGCGGCCGGCCGGGCGGTGGAGATCGAGACCAACGGCACCATCGCCCCCAGCGAGCCGTTGGTGGCGGCCGGACCGTACTTCAACGTCTCGCCGAAACTGTCCGGGTTCGGAGCGGCCATGCCGGAGTCGCGACGGCTCGTCCCGGACGCTCTGCGCGCCTTCGCCGCCACCGAGCGGGCTCGCTTCAAGTTCGTCGTCTCCGAGCCCGCCGAGGTGGACGAGATCGCCGCTTTGGAGGCGGCCTACGCCCTGACCGGCATCTCGGTGATGCCGCAGGGCACGGACCCGGAGGTGATCCTGGCGGGGATGCGCGCCTTGGAGGGCCCGGTACGTGAGCGCGGCTACCGGCTCGGCACCCGCTTGCACGTGCTGCTGTGGGGTGACGAACGTGGCCGCTGAACACGCCGCCCGAAACGGGCTGGTGGTCGTGGCGTGCTGCAGACAGAAGCGCGTGACGACCGCTCCCCTGCCCGCGCTCGACCTGTACGAGGGGTGGGTGGTCCCGCTCATCCGCGACAGGGTCACCGCGCGCAGCGGGTTGAGGACCCGCGTCCTGGTGCTGTCGGCCCTGTACGGGCTGGTCACCGCCGACGCGCCCCTTTCCACGTACGAGCAGCCCATGACCGAGGAGTTGGCGCGCGCCCTGGCCCGGACGGTTCCCACGGTCCTGCGCCGGCATCTGGCCCGCTTCCCTTCCTCCGAGGCCCTGCTGCTGATGGAGCCGCTGTACGCCGCGGTGCTGGGCCCGGTCCCGGTGACCAGGACGCATCTGATCATCGACCCGATGGACCGCCACGCCGACATCCACGCCGTCCTCGACTCCTGGAGCTGGCCGTGACCACCCGTGTCTTCGAGAACCGCCGCGTCTGGCAGCTCGCCCACGGCGAGTTCCTCGCCGCGGCATGCCTGATCGCGGACCAGGAAGCCGAGTTCGCACCGGCAGCCGTCCTCGGGATCGCCCGCGGCGGTGTCCGCCTGGCCGAGGTCGTCGCCGAGCAGCTCGGCGTCCCGGCCGTTGTCGTCCGGGCCCGCCACAACGCGCCGGTGGGCATCCAGCAGGCTGCTACCGGCCGGGTCCTCCTGGACCACGGGCACAACCAGGGCGCGCTCGCCGTACTGTCCGCCGCCTCGTCGCTGCTGGTCGTCGACGACATCTGCGGCTCCGGCGCGACCCTCCACGCGATCGTGGACATGCTCGCCGCCACGGTGAGACCGGCCGGTGTCCGTACGGCCGTGCTCTGCCGCAACGAGGGCTCCGAGTACGCGCTCGACAGCTGGGGCTGGGACGTCGCCGACTGGGTCCACTTCCCCTGGGAGCCCGCCCCGGAATTCGGCCGCCTGGAAGCCCTTCCCCCGCTCACCTGTCTGCGAAGCCGCCCCAGGGCGCCGCGGCTTCGCGCCTGATCGGTACTTCTTCAGCCCGTTCCCCTTCCACGGATCAAGAGGAGGCAGGCCCATGTTCGGCCTGAGCCCCGGCGACCGCGTTCTGGCGGTTGCCCCGCACCCCGACGACGAGACTCTCGGCGCCGGGGGCACCATCGCCCGCCTGGCCGCCGCAGGGATCTCCGTGCACGTCCTGGCCGTGGCGTGCCTGACCCAGCCCCGATGGGGACCGCCCACCGACAGCCGGCTGCGGCACGAGGAGTTCAACGCGGCCTGTGACGTCCTGGGCGTCAGCGGCCGCCGCATCGCCTGGAGCGACGACCATCGGGCCGGCGACCTCGCAGGCCACGTCGCGGAACTGGTCCGCCTCATCGAGGCCGGCCCGGGCCTTTCCCTGGCCGCGCTGGAGCCGGCCGCGCTCCTCATCCCCGCTGCGGGGGCAGTCCACCAGGACCACCAGGTCGTCCACCAGGCCGCCTACGCGGCGGCGCGGCCCAGTGGAGCTTTGCGTCACTGGCCCGGAATCGTCCTCGGCTTCCACGGCCCCGAGGACCACGCGTGGGGATCGGAACTCCCGCGCCCCAGCGTGTGGGTCGACGTCACCGGCTCCGCAGCGGTGAAGGACAAGGCGCTGGAGTGCTACGCCCGCGAACTGCGCGATGGCGCCCACCCGCGGTCCCTGGAGCGTATCCGGGCGATCGACGCCGCGGTCGGGGCGGGATGCGGCGCCGAGCGGGCGGAAGCGTTCGTGGCCTACCGGATGGCCTGCTGATGGGCGGGAACGTACTGGTCGCGCACCAGCCTGCCTACCTGCCCTGGCCCGGCCTTTTCTCGCGGCTGGCTGACGCGGACGAACTGGTCCTTCTGGACCACGTGCAGTTCACGGAACGAGGCTGGCAGAACCGCAACTACATCCGCGGCGCCGCCGGGCCGGTCAGACTCACTGTGCCGGTGCGACGCCGTTTCCGGCAGAGCATCGCCGACACCCGGATCGCCGACGACGTCTGGGCCAGGCGGCACTGGCGCAGCCTCGCCCAGACGTACGGGCACGCCCCGTACTGGCTCGCGCACCGGGAGGCCCTCGAAGCCGTCTACCGCACGCCGTGGACATTCCTCGCGGACCTGAACGAGGCGCTGGTGCGGCTGCTGCTCGACGCGTTCGGCCTGCCGGTGCCGGTGATCCGCACCAGCGATCGGCCTCCGGCCGGACGGCAGACCGGCATGCTCGTCGACCTGTGCCGGCAGCGGGGCGCGAGGCGCCTGCGGGTGGGGACCGGTGCGCTGGCCTACCTCGATCACGGCCTGCTGGCCGAGCACGCCATCACGGTCGAGGTCGCCACGTACTGCCATCCTCGCTACGGCAGCGCGCCGGGCTGGCAGCCGGGGCTGAGCGCCGTGGACTTGCTCCTGCACGAGGGGCCGAACGCCCTTTCCGTGCTCCGTGCCGGTGCACGGACCGACTCGAAAGCCGGTGCCTGATGACGAGCCTGGACGACACCCTGTTGCCGCGCTCGCGCGTGGATGGCGAGCGGGTGGCCGACCTGTGCCGGCAACTGCTTGAGGCGGTGGGTGAAGATCCGCAGCGTGAGGGGCTGCAGGGCACCCCGGAGCGGTTCGCCCGCTGGTGGAGGGAGTTCCTCGATCACGACCCGGGCCGCACGGACACCGTCTTCGAGGAGGACCTGTCCGCCTGCTCCGACCGGCTGGTCATCGTGCGCGGCATCGTCGTCTGGAGCCTGTGTGAGCATCATCTGCTTCCCATGAGGCTGGAGTTGGCGATCGGGTACCGGCCGTCCGGGAGCGTGCTCGGGCTGTCGAAGTTCGCCCGGATCGTCTCCGACCACGCGCATCGTCTCCAGCTTCAGGAGCGGATCGTCGACAGCGTCGCCGCGGATGTGGCCAAGGCGACCGGATCGGCCGACGTCGGGGTGGTGGCCGACGGCGCGCACCTGTGCATGAGCATGCGGGGCGTCCGCCAAGACCAAGCCCGCACCCTGAGCCACCACCTCAGTGGCGCGTTCGCTGACGGTGGCGCCCTCGGCAGCCGGCTCCTCGCGGTTGCCGAGGGCGGGCACCGGTGAGCGGCCGAGTGCCCGGACAGGGCCGTCTTTCGCCGGAGGTAAGTCCGCGTGTGCTGGTGAGCGGACCGGTTCTTCCTCCGGGGAACGTGCCTGCTGCCCGGGACGATTCCACGGTAGCGGCTGGCGTCGATCCGATGGAGTGGATCTGCATATCCGGCGGCCGGGTTCCGGCCGGTGAGTGGCACCCCGCCCAGGAGACGGCCACGCTGTGGTGGGCCGCGACCCCCTTGTCCATGGCCGGGATGCCGGTCACCGGCCTGGCACTGCTCCAGGCCGCGCAGTTCGCGCACCGGCTCGGGGCTCGGATTCCGACGTCCGCGGAATGGGAGTGGATGGCCTCGGGCGCGGTGCGTCGCTTCCCCTGGGGCGACCAGGTCCCCGGGCCCGGGCACGCCAACCTGCGCGGCCTCGGTCCCGGCCATCCCACACCGGTCCGGTCGCACGCGGCCGGCCGTACGCCGGAGGGCCTTTGGGACGTGGGAGGCAACGTGTGGGAGTGGACGACGGCGCCGTGGCGCCGCGACCGCGTCGCCTTCCTGCGGGGCGGTTCCTACAACTCCCTGGCCCAGTACGCCGAGTGCGCTCACGCCAACGACGTCCCGTCCGGCATCGCCTCGCCGGGCATCGGGCTGCGTCCCGTCCGTGACACCGCCCCCACCGCGCCGATCAGTGGAGCCGCCCTGTGAACGTCGCCTTCGTGCTGCTCACCCACAACCCCGACGAGCCTGCCGGGATCGAGCGCAGCATCGCCGCCCTCGCTGTCGGACTGCGCGAACTCGGTCACCGCGCCTTGATCATCGCCGCCGGACCGGCCACCGCCGAAGACGGCCAGGACCTGCTGCGTCTGAGCAGTCTGACCCTGCCCCGCCCCGCGCTGGAGGAGCACCTCACGAGCCTCCTGGCCGACCCCGCACCCGTGGAGGAGGAAGTCCGCCGGTTTCTGGCAGGGCACGCGGTGGACCTGGCGTGCTGGGTGGACGCGGTGTGGGGGCTGGGCTACCTCAGCCCGGTGCCCGCCGGGATGCCGACCGCGCTGATGGTGCACGTCCCGCGTACCGACGCTCCCCTCTACCGGAGCCTGGCGCACCGCCCGGGCCGGGTCCTGACGGTCAGTGACTTCATGGTCGAGGAACTGGCCCGTGAAGGCGTGGACTCCAGTACCTGGGCGGTGGTCCCCAATGCCCTCATGCACCCGGTCACCCCGCCGCGGTCGGACGAGCGGGAAGCGCTGCGTGAACGCGGGCCGGTGCGGATCGTGGCCCGGGCCGAGCCGCACAAGGGCATCGCCGAACTGCTGAAGGCGTACTCGGCCCGGCTCGGCAGGCCGGTGCAGATCGTGCTGGCCGAGGCCGGATTCGAATACTGGCCCGGCATGCAGAACGAGGTGGTCACCGAGTGCCGGGCCCTGGCCGCCGGCCTCCCCGGCGTCGAGATCCTCCCGGCCCTGCCCTGGCGGGACGTTCCGGGATTCCTCGCGGGCGCAGCCGCCACGATCGTCTCCTCGACCAGCCCGGAGACGTTCGGGAACGTCGCCGCGGAAGCCCTGTCCGTGGGCACGCCGGTGGTCGGCTACGGCCTCGGCAATCTGCCGGCCCTCACCGGACCGGCCGGGCGGATGACCGCGCTGGGCAGCGGGCCCGATGTCCTGTGGGGGGCGCTCACGACCCTGCTCGACGACCCGGCCGCGTACCACGCTGCGTCCCAGCACGGGCCGCGCCAGGTCGCCGACCACACGCCGGCCGCTGTCGCCCAGGCGTTCCTGGCCGCCACCGGGATGATCAGGTGACCGGGCGTACGGCGGCGCACTCGCTGATGCGACAGGCCGTCAGCGAGCGGGCCCTGAAGCGGGCAGCCCGCCAGTGCATGGGCCGCACCGGCTCCCCCGGCGCGGACGGCCTGACCTGGAGGGCCTTCCGCGAGGACATGCCCGCCCGCATCACGGCACTGTCCGCGGCGCTGTCGGCCGGAACGTGGCGGCCCGGCCCGTCGCGCATCGAGGAGTTCGACGCCTGGGGCAAACGGCATACCATCACGATCCCCACGGTCACCGACCGGATCGTCCACCGGGCGCTGCGCAACGCCGTCGAGCCCGTCCTGGAGCGGGACGCCTACCCGGAGTGGATGTTCGGCTGGCATCGGCGAGCCGGACGGCCCCTGGCGGTCGCGGCCGCCGCCCGGCATCTGAGCGCGGGTCTCACCTGGGTCGCCGACATCGACGTCGCCGCCGCTAGCCGCGGCGTCGCCTTGGAGGACGCGATCACCTCCGTCGCCCGGTTCGTTGACGACGGGAACATGCTCGCCCTGCTGCGCCGCATCCTGACTGCGGTGCCCGACCCGCTCGCGCCGGGCAGCGGTCTGAGCCCGATGCTGACGAATCTGAGGATGAGCCCCGTCGACCAGCAGTTGACCGGATGGACCGCCGTGCGGATGACGGACAACTACACCCTGTTCGCCGCCACCGAGCCCGACGCGGAAGCCGCCTACCGGCACCTGACCGGCCTGCTCACCGCGCACGGGATGACGCCGGCCGCGGCGAAGTCGAAGATCTGGCGCCCGAACCCGGAAGACCTCTACGCCGCCGGCTGACCTGGAAGGAGACAACCTGTTGTCCACGACCAAGGCGCTGCTGTACTGCGCGGTGAACGGCATCGCGAACAACACCAACGGCATCGGCCGCCAGACCAAGACCTTCCTGGCCACCCTTGCCCGCCACCACCACCGCCTGAGCGCGCACGCGGGCGCCTTCACCCCGTACCTCGCCGTCCCCGAGCCCGGCCCGGCCACCTGGGGCTACAACGAGGCCGATCTCCGCTACGCCCGCCGCGTCACCGAAGGGCTCGGCGGCGAGGTGATCGTCCTGCCCTACGACACCCGCCGCCCTTTCTGGCACCCGGACACCTGGCGTCGCCTGTCCAGCGAAGCCGCCCGCGCCGCCGGGCACCTCGCCGACCGGCACGAGAAGGTCCTCGCCATCGGCATCGACACCCCCTTCGCAGGACTCGCCCACCACACCGGCGCCCACCCAGGGGTGGAGGTCCTGCTGGCCTTGTTCTCCAC
>NZ_JACEGK010000093.1:0-18035 GCF_056859195.1 Streptomyces sp. NH27 | reverse complement strand
GATGATCTGGCCGATGTTCTCCGTCGGCTTCTCGAAGTCGTCCTTCGGCTGGCCGTCCATCGCCACGCTCATGTAGTCCTTCCAGATCTGCGCGGGGAAGGAGTTACCGGTGACCGACTTCGCACCGCCGGTGCCGTACATCTTCTGGAACGCGTTGCCACCGGGCTTGTCGGTGTCGTCGCGCCGGAACATGACGATCGTCGTGGAGAGCTGCGGGGTGTAGCCGTCGAACCAGGCCGACTTGTTGTCGTCGGTAGTACCGGTCTTGCCCGCCGCGGGGCGGCCGCCGGGCAGCTGCGCCGGCGTACCGGTGCCGTTCTTCACCACGTCGGTGAGCATGCCGGTGATGGTGTCCGAGACGTTCGGGGAGAACGCGACCTTGGTCTTGAGCTGGTGCTTCCAGATCTGCTTGCCGTCGAACACGACGTTGCTGACCGAGTACGGGTCGTTCTGGCGACCGTGGTTGTCGAAGGTGGCGTACGCGTCGGCCATCCGGATCGCGCTGGGCGAGGAGGTACCGATGGAGTAGGTGACGCTGTTCTTGTAGTCGTTCAGGCCGTTCCCGTCGATGGCGGTCAGGCCGGCCGCGATCGCCGCGTCGTGCACCTTGTCGGTGCCGACGTCCTGGCCGAGCTGGACGAACGGCGAGTTCAGCGACAGGTCCAGGGCCTTGCGCAGGGTGACCCTGGGAAAGTTCTCGCCTTCGTCGTTCGTCTGGTACCACGGGAACGGCTTGTTGTTCTTGTCGTAGCCGGTCCATGGCTTGCCGTTGTAGTCCATGATCTGCTGCTTGTTCTTGCCGCTGAACTGGCTGTCCGGCGACACCTTCGTCCGCTCCTCATCACTCTGCACCGCACCACCGTTCGGACTTCGGACGCCGTGGGTCATCGCGGCGGCCAGCACGAACGGCTTGAAGGTCGATCCGACCTGGGCACCGGTCGCGTCGGCGTTGTTGGTGAAGTGCTTGGTGTAGTCGGTGCCGCCGTAGACGGCCAGGATCGCACCGTCCTTGGGGTTCACCGAGGCGCCGCCGAACTGGACGTACTTGTCCGCGTCCTGGCCCTCGAACATGTGGATGCCGGTGCCGGGCTTGATGGACGCGCTCTGGACCTTCTTGACCGCGGCTTCCATCGCCTTCACCTTCGGCTTCTGGAAGGTGGTGTGGATCTGGTAGCCGCCCAGGCTCAACTGGTCCTTGGTGAGGATGTTGTTGCTGATCGCATACATATTGGCGAGGTTGACCATGTAGCCGATCTGCCCGGCCATCTGCGCGTTCTGCTTGGGCGGGTTGGGCATCGGGTACTTGGTGTACTTCGCCCGCTCGGTCGCGGACATCAGCTTGTCCTTGACCTCGAGGTCGAGGATGTCCTTCCAGCGGATCATCGAGTTCTTCTTGTTGGTCTCCGGCTTGGCCAGCTGGTCGATGCTGACGTTGCCCGCCGGGTCGTAGTACGTCGGACCCTTGAGCAGCGCGGCGAGGAAGGAGCACTGGCTCGGGTTGAGCTTGATGGCGTCGATGCCGTAGTACGTGCGAGCCGCCGCCTGGATGCCGTAGGCGCCGCGGCCGAAGTAGGAGGTGTTGAGATACCCCTCCATGATCTTGGGCTTCTTCATCGTCGCGCCGACCTTGATCGAGATGAAGAGTTCCTTGAACTTGCGGCTGATCGTCTGCTGCTGGTCGAGCCGGGTGTTCTTCACGTACTGCTGGGTGATGGTCGAGCCGCCCTGGGTCTCGCCGCCCCTGGCCATGTTGAACAGCGCGCGGGCGATGCCCTTGGGGTCGACGCCGCGGTCGGTCTCGAAGGTCTTGTTCTCGCCGGCGATCACCGCGTTCTGCATCGCCTGGGGGATCTCGTCGATCGTGATGTTCTGGCGGTTGACCTCACCGCCGGTCGCGATCATCTGGCTGCCGTCGGCCCAGTAGTAGACGTTGTTCTGCGCCTGGGCCGCGAGGTTCTCGTTGGGGACGCTCACCATCGCGTACGCGATCCCGATCAGGCCGACCACGGTGCCGAGGAAGCCGACGCACAGGGCCGCGATCTGGCGCCACGAGGGCATCCAGTGGCGCCAGCCCTCCTTGCCGTAGCGGGGGTAGTCGATGAACCGTTTCTTGCCCGGGCGGCGTCCGGCCCGTCCGGCGGGGCCACCGCCGGCGGCGCTGTCGGCGGCGGCCACACGGCGCCTGCCGCCCTTGCTGCGTCCCTGAGCGGCCCGTCGGGCGGCCGCGCGACCCTCGTACGGCTGCTGCCGCTCGTCGCCGGTGCCGCGGCCGCCGGAAGGCGAACCCGCGGAGTGCGAACCGCCGGCCGGAGTGCCGTCCGACGGAGTGCCGTCCGACGGAGTGTCTCCGGGCGGGGGACCTCCGGGCGGGGAACCTCCGGCGGCGCGCCCGCCACCGGAGGAAGGGGGCGTCGGCTGCTGTCCCCCGCGCCGGGCGGCAGCACGGCCGCCGGACGGCGACTGCGGCGGCTTGCGACGGTGCTCGCTCATTGAACAGCTACTCCTCGACAGGCGGGATCGCCTGAAGGCATCGGTGACATTCCGGTCGGGTCCCCCTGCGTGCGGCTGGATCGGGCCGCACCGCACCAAGGATCATGACGCGCCTTGACGCCACAGGGTTCCCGGTGCTCCGCATGGCGAACAGAGTACGCACGGTCAAATGCTGTTCGGCACGAACGTTCGTCACATATCGGGCAGTTGGCTGCTCACAGGTTTGCCGATGTGACGCCGGTCACCGCGGCTCGCCTTGCATGATGTGTCGACCCGTTCTATCGTCTCGATGTATCGGCTCGATACATCGGGTCGGCACACTCGCAGCACATCCGATCGGGAGACGAGGGGACGAGGGATTGAGCAAGCGCTCCGGAATCCTCGAGTTCGCGGTTCTCGGTCTGCTGCGTGAGTCCCCGATGCACGGCTACGAGCTGCGCAAGCGGCTCAATACCTCGCTCGGGGTGTTCCGCGCCTTCAGCTACGGAACTTTGTACCCGTGCCTGAAGACGCTGGTCACCCAGGGGTGGCTGATCGAGGAATCGGCGCTGGACAGCGACCCGCTGACCGCACCCCTCGCCGGCCGCCGGGCGAAGATCGTCTACCGGTTGACGGCGGCGGGCAAGGAGCACTTCGAGGAGTTGCTCGCCCACTCCGGCCCCGATGCCTGGGAGGACGAACACTTCGCCGCCCGGTTCGCCTTCTTCGGCCAGACGTCGAAGGACGTCCGGATGCGGGTTCTCGAAGGGCGGCGCAGCCGCCTGGAGGAACGCCTGGAGAAGATGCGCGGGTCACTGGCACGCACCCGCGAACGGCTCGACGACTACACGCTCGAGTTGCAGCGGCACGGCATGGAGTCGGTGGAGCGCGAGGTCCGATGGCTCAACGAGCTGATCGAGACCGAGCGGGCCGGACGCGTGGAGCGTCCGATCTCCGAGCGGGACGACTAGACAACAACCAAGAGAACGGCGGCCGACCCGGGATCGGGGAACCGCGTGACTATTTCACAAGGAGCAACCGGTATGGGTTCGGTCCGCGTAGCCATTGTTGGCGTAGGCAACTGCGCCACCTCGCTGGTGCAGGGTGTCGAGTACTACAAGGACGCAGACCCGAACAGCAAGGTGCCTGGTCTCATGCACGTGCAGTTCGGTGACTACCACGTGCGTGACGTCGAGTTCGTGGCCGCCTTCGATGTCGACGTGAAGAAGGTCGGTCTCGACCTCGCCGACGCCATCGGGGCCAGCGAGAACAACACCATCAAGATCGCCGACGTCCCGCAGACCGGCGTGACGGTCGAGCGCGGCCACACCCTCGACGGCCTCGGCAAGTACTACCGCGAGACCATCGAGGAGTCCGACGAGGCCCCGGTCGACATCGTCAAGATCCTCAAGGACCGCAAGGTCGACGTCCTGGTCTGCTACCTGCCGGTCGGCTCCGAGAACGCGGCGAAGTTCTACGCCCAGTGCGCCATCGACGCCAAGGTCGGGTTCGTCAACGCGCTTCCGGTCTTCATCGCCGGCACCAAGGAGTGGGCGGACAAGTTCACCGAGGCCGGCGTGCCGATCGTCGGTGACGACATCAAGTCCCAGGTGGGCGCCACCATCACGCACCGCGTGCTGGCGAAGCTCTTCGAGGACCGCGGTGTGGTGCTTGAGCGCACCATGCAGCTCAACGTCGGCGGCAACATGGACTTCAAGAACATGTTGGAGCGCGAGCGCCTGGAGTCCAAGAAGATCTCCAAGACGCAGGCCGTCACCTCGCAGATCCCGGACCGCGACCTCGGTGCCAAGAACGTGCACATCGGCCCGTCCGACTACGTGCAGTGGCTCGACGACCGCAAGTGGGCGTACGTCCGCCTTGAGGGCCGCGCGTTCGGTGACGTCCCGCTGAACCTGGAGTACAAGCTCGAGGTCTGGGACTCCCCGAACTCCGCCGGCGTCATCATCGACGCGCTGCGGGCCGCGAAGATCGCCAAGGACCGTGGCATCGGCGGCCCGATCCTGTCGGCGTCCTCGTACTTCATGAAGTCCCCGCCGGGGCAGTACTTCGACGACGAGGCCCGCGAGAACGTCGAGAAGTTCATCCGCGGCGACGTCGAGCGCTGAACCTCCATCCGGACCGTCGACCACCGCTCGAAGGCGTTGCACGCTGAAGCGGTCGTCGGCAGAACGACGATGTGACGGTCGGTAGACCGACCCGATCGACTGAGCAGGGCCCCGGGGCGCGCACCCGGGGCCCTGTCCGTCGTGTGAAGGTGTGCACATGGGTGTTCTGCGTGACCTTCGGGTACTGCTGCGGCTGCCGGATTTCCGACGACTGCTGACAGTACGTCTGCTGTCGCAACTCTCCGATGGCGTCTTCCAGGTCTCGCTTGCCGCCTATGTGGTGTTCTCACCGGAGAAGCAGGCGTCACCGGGGGCGGTCGCCTCCGCGATGGCGGTGCTGCTGCTGCCGTACTCCCTGCTCGGCCCGTTCACCGGGGTGCTGCTCGACCGCTGGCGACGGCGCCAGGTGCTGCTGTACTGCAACGCGCTGCGGGCCGTGCTGTCGTGCGGCACAGCCGGGCTGATCCTGCTCCATGTGCCGGACTGGCTCTTCTATCTGTCCGCGCTGTCGGTGACCGGCGTCAACCGGTTCGTACTCGCCGGACTGTCGGCCGCGCTGCCACGGGTGGTGGACGGCGAACACCTGGTGACGGCGAACTCCCTGTCACCCACGGCGGGCACCCTGGCCGCCGCGGTGGGCGGCGGCGCCGCGTTCGTCGTGCACCTCTTCCACTCCGCGGGAGCGGGCGCCGACGCGGCCACCGTGCTGCTGGCCGCCGTGCTCTACCTGTGCGCGGGCCTGTCGGCGCTCACCCTCGGCCGCGACCTGCTCGGGCCGGACATCCGGGGTGGCCGGACCGGGGTACGCGCCGAACTCGCCGGCACCGCACGCGGCCTCACCGAGGGGCTCGGGCACCTCCGACAGCGGCCGACCGCCCGCCAGGCGCTCTCGGCGATGACGGCGATGCGCTTCTGCTACGGCGCCCTGACCGTCACGCTGCTGATGCTGTGCCGCTACGCCTGGTCCGACCCCTCCGACAGCAACGCCGGGCTCGCCCTGCTCGGTCTCGCCCTGGGCCTGTCCGCCGCCGGCTTCCTCGCCGCCGCGATCGTCACCCCCTGGGCAACCGCCCGGTTCGGCACCACCGGGTGGATCACCGGCTGCTCGGCCGGGTCCGCACTACTGCTGCCGCCACTGGCACTGCCGTTTGCGAAGACTCCGATGATGCTGGCCGCCTTCGCGCTCGGCGTCACCACACAGGGCGCCAAGATCGCCACGGACACGGTCGTTCAGACCCATGTCGACGACACCTACCGCGGCCGGGTGTTCTCGCTGTACGACGTGGCGTTCAACGTCGCCTTCGTCGGCGCCGCCGCGATCGCCGCCCTGATCCTGCCGTCGGACGGCCGCTCCTCGACGCTGGTGATCGCCCTGGCGCTGATCTACGCGGCGGTCGCCTACGCGATGTTCCACGTGGAACATCGACCGACAATGTTCCACGTGGAACAAGAAGCAGAGGAGAACGGCTGAGCACGTCGGACCGGAGACGGCCGATGTTCCACGTGGAACATCGACCCGATCGCCGCCCGCATCAGCTCTGCGCCGCCCACCACTCCTTCAGCGCGGCCACGGCCGCGCCCTCGCCGAGCGGGCCGTTCTCCAGCCGCAGCTCCAACAGGTGCTGGTATGCCTTGCCGACCACCGGTCCCGGCGCGATCCCGAGAATCCCCATGATCTGGTTGCCGTCCAGATCCGGACGGATCGCGTCGAGTTCCTCCTGCTCCTGCAGTTCGGAGATCCGCGCCTCCAGCCCGTCATAGGTACGGGACAGCGCCGCGGCCTTGCGCTTGTTACGTGTCGTGCAGTCGGAGCGGGTCAGCTTGTGCAGCCGCTCCAGCAGCGGGCCGGCGTCGCGTACATAGCGGCGTACGGCCGAGTCGGTCCACTCGCCACTGCCGTAGCCGTGGAAGCGCAGATGCAGCTCGACCAGCCGGGAGACGTCCTTCACCAGCTCGTTGGGGTACTTCAACTTCGTCATCCGGGACTTGGTCATCTTGGCGCCCACCATCTCGTGGTGGTGGAAGGAGACCCGGCCGTCCGGCTCGAAGCGCCGGGTCCGCGGCTTGCCGATGTCGTGCAGCAGCGCGGCCAACCGCAGTACCAGGTCGGGCCCGTCGGTCTCCAGGTCGATCGCCTGCTCCAGCACGGTCAGGGTGTGCTCGTACACATCCTTGTGCCGGAAGTGCTCGTCCCGCTCCAGCCGCAGCGCCGAGAGTTCGGGCAGCACCTGGTCGGCGAGCCCGGTGTCCACCAGCAGCCGCAGTCCCTTGCGGGGGCGGTCGGAGAGCAGCAGCTTGTTCAGCTCGTCCCTGACCCGCTCGGCGGACACGATCGTGATCCGGTCGGCCATCGCCGTCATCGCGGCAACCACCTCGGGCGCCACCTCGAAGTCCAGCTGCGCGGCAAACCGGGCCGCCCGCATCATCCGCAGCGGGTCGTCGGAGAACGACGACTCCGGGGTACCCGGCGTACGCAGCACCCGGCCGGCCAGGTCGTCCAGGCCGCCGTAGGGGTCCACGAACTCCGTCTCGGGCAGCGCCACGGCCATCGCGTTCACCGTGAAGTCCCGGCGCACCAGGTCCTCTTCGATGGTGTCGCCGTAGGACACCTCCGGCTTGCGCGACGTCCGGTCGTACACCTCGGACCGGTAGGTGGTCACCTCGACCTGGAAGCTCTTGGCCCCCTCGCCCTCGCCGGCGGGCACATCCTTGCGGGCACCGACCGTGCCGAAGGCGATGCCGACCTCCCACACCGCATCCGCCCACGGCCGCAGGATCTTCAGAACCTGCTCGGGCCGGGCATCGGTGGTGAAGTCCAGGTCGTTGCCGAGCCGGCCGAGCAGGGTGTCCCGGACCGAGCCGCCGACCAAGGCGAGCTTGAAGCCGGCGGCGCTGAACAACCCGCCGAGGTCTTCGGCCACCGGCTCGATCCGGTGGTGGGCCTGCGGGGTCTGGGCGGCATTGCTGACGTTCGGCACAACGTCAAAGGGTACGGGGCTCGGGCGGGCCCTGGCGCGCCGGTTTCCCATGAGCTGTGGCGTACCTGTGGCGGACGCACAGCACTTGGACACCGCGACGATCGTTAACATGCCACCACGCACTTCCGCAGGACGCACAAGGCAAACGGACGACCGACCGGTGACACCCACCGGCAGACGACGAACGAGGGACGGGCGAGCGCGTGGGCGAGGCGGCACAGGCAGCCGGTAGGGCTCCGACAGGACCGCGCCGACGGCTGCTGCGGGGCACAGCACTCCTTGCCGGAGCCACGCTCCTCACCGGCCTGCTGCAGGCCGTAGGAGCCACCGCCTCACACGCCGCACCCGAACTCGCGGCAACGGCCGCCACCGGCTCGCGTGCGGCCGCGGTGACCATCAATGACATGAGCCCCCGCATCCCGTCCTCGGGCGGCTCGATCACGGTGACCGGCACCGTGAAGAACAACGGCAAGTCGAAGATCACCGATGCGCGGATGGCCGCCCACGTGCCGCCCGGCGGAGCGGTGCACACACGCAGCGCGCTGCAGAGCGAGGAGGCCAGGACCGGCTTCGACGTCTCCCTGGACGGCAAGGACATCAACGGCCACCAGAAAGACATGCCGGACCTCGCACCCGGGCAGAGCGCCCCGTTCACCATGAATATCCCGCTGAGCGCCCTCTACCTCGGTGATGCCGGCGGTGTGTACGTGGTCGGCATCGCCCTGGACGGCCAGAACGCCGAGGTGCCCACCGACCACGTCCTCGGCATCAAACGGATCTTCCTGCCCTGGTACGGCAACAGCAGCGGCGCGAAGTCGACCCGGATCACCAACCTGTGGCCGCTCACCGACCGGCCGCACATCGACCCGCGCGGCGACAGCGACTCCCAGCAGAGCCCGATCTTCACCGACGACGACCTGGTCACGGAGCTCAAGCCCGGCGGCCGGCTCGCGGAGATGGTCAGGCTCGGCAGCACCCTGCAGGTCACGTGGATCGTCGACCCCGACCTGCTGGCCACCGTCGAGGCGATGACGAAGCCCTACCGGGTGGCCGGACCGGGTGGTGATGTCACTCACCCCACGCAGGGCACCGGCTCGGCGGTCGCCAAACAGTGGCTGAACTCACTCAAGACGGCGGTCGCCGGGCACCAGGTGGTGGCCCTGCCGTTCGGCGACCCGGACATCGCCTCGCTCGCCCACCACGCCAAGGGGCTGAACAGCGACCTCAACCTGGTGAAGACCGGCACCGCGCTCGGCAAGACCACGGTCGACCTCATCCTCGGCGTCCAGTCCATCACCAACGTGGCCTGGCCGGTGGACGGCGCGATCGACCCGTCCGTGGTGTCCGTGGCGCGGGCCTCCGGCGCCGACCAGATCATCACCCGCAACGACTCCCTCCAGGAGCACGCGACACTCGACTACACCCCGACCTCGGCCCGCCCGATCGGCGGGGGCACCACCGCGGTGAACACCGACGCAGTGCTGTCCACCGACTTCGACGGCGACATGAGCAAGACGCAGAACGCCACCCTCGCGATCCAGGACTATCTCGCGCAGACCCTGCTGATCACCCTTGAGGCGCCGGACAAGCAGCGCACCATCGTGGTGGCGCCGCAGCGCATGCCGAGCATCTCGCAGGCGAAGGCGATGGCGGTCGCGATCGCCGCGGCGGACGGCAGCCAGTGGGCGGCCCCGGCCGACTACGGCACCGCGGCGAAGGCCAAGGCCGACCCGCGGGCCAACCACAAGGTGCCCTCGTCCAGCGCCTACCCGAAGTCGCTGCGCAAGCAGGAACTGCCCATAGACGCCTTCCGGCAACTCCACGAGGTACAGCTCAACCTCAACGACTTCGTGGTGATCCTCACCATCAAGGACCGCGTGACCGTGCCGTTCCGCAACGCGATGCTGCGGGCAACCTCCACCGGGTGGCGCGGCGACGACAGCGGCGAGAAGGCGTACCGCGACTCGATCGGCACCTATCTCACCGACCTGATCAAATCGGTCCACATCCTGCCGAAATCCAATCTCACACTCTCCGGCCGCAGCGGCACCATCCCGGTCACCGTGAAGAACGAGCTGGGCCAGCAGATCAACGGCCTGGTGCTGCGGCTCAGCTCCAACTCCAACATCCGGCTCAAGATCAAGGACCCGCAACAGCCGATCACCATCGACGGCGGCCATACCCGTACCCTGAAATTCCAGACCACGGCAAGCGCCAACGGTCCGGCTCAGATCAGCGCACACCTCTACACCCAGAACGGCTCGCTGTACGGCGACACCGTGGACTTCAAGGTCCAGCTCACCAACGTCACCGACCTGGTGATGCTGATCATCGCGGCCGGTCTGCTGCTTCTGGTGCTCGCCGGGGTACGGATCTATCGTCAGCGCAAACGCCACGCAGCCGCGGAAGGCGGCACGAACGGTGGCACGAACGGCGGAGCGGACGGCGACGACGGCGGCGACACCGACGGCACCGGCCCCGAGCAGCCGGGTGACCCTGCTGCTGACACCGGCCAGGAAAGCACCGAGCCATCCCCGGCAGGTGAGAAAGTGGACGGATAGCCAGCGGACAATAAGGTGGGGCACTGATGAACGCGCCGTACGACGGTGATCGCGACGCTGCGGGCCAGATGCCTCACACGCCCGAGCAGCACACCGCGCCACCCGACCCTTATGCGCAGGACGGCTATGCCTACCAGCAGCCGTACCCGCAGCAGTATCCCCAGCCGGGCCCAGCAGGGCCCGGCCCGTCCGGCGACCAGTTCTACGACCAGTCGGCGCACCCCCCGCAGCAGCAGTACCCCCCGCCGGCCCAGCAGCACGGCGGCCAGTACTGGCAGCAGCAGCCGCCCGCGAGCTACCAGCAGATGACGTACGGCGACAACCCGGCCTCGCTCTACGTCGACGACCTCGGCCAGACCGGCGCCCTGCCGGTCTTCGACGCCTACGAGCACCTCTTCCGCGACCAGCAGCAGGGCGGCTACACCCCACCGCAGCAGGACCCGCAGCAGCAGGGGCAGGGCTATCAGCAGGCGTACCAGCAGCCGCAGGACCCGCGCCAGGGTTACTACCAGCAGCCCCAGCCCGGCTACGCGCAGCCCTACGGCTATCCGCAGGTCCCCGACAACGAAGGCACCGGCTACTCCGAGCCCACGTACGAGGAGCAGCCGTACGGGCAGCCGACCACGTACCAGGGCGACCACCAGTACATGGAGCAGGGCTACGTCGACCCGCAGCAGGTCGATCCCCGGCAGTACGGCCAGGGCGCCGGCGCCGGCTACGTGGACCCGCGCTACGCCGACCCCCGGTACGCCCCGGCGTACCAGCCGCAGCCCGGGCAGCCGGTCCCGGCCGGGGTGCCGGCCGGCGGTCCGGTGGAGGGCACCGGACTGCCGCCGCGCGACGCCACCGGGCAGATCCCGGTCGTCGCACCCACCAGTGGCGGCAAGGCCGGCAACATCCTCAAGTCCAGCGCGCTCATGGCCGCGGGCACCCTCGTCTCCCGGGTGACCGGCTTCGTGCGCACCCTGGTCATCGCCGCCGCAATCGGTGTGGCCACCCTCGGCGACTCCTACGCCGTCGCCAACGTGCTGCCGACGATGATCTACATCCTCACCATCGGCGGCGGTCTGAACTCGGTCTTCGTACCGCAACTCGCCCGCGCGATGAAGAACGACGAGGACGGCGGCGCGGCCTACGCCAACCGGCTGCTGACCGTGGTCATGGTGGTGCTGGGCGGCATCGTGGCGATCACCGTTGTCGGAGCGCCGCTGCTGGTCAAGATGATGTCCCCGAAGATCGCGCAGAACCCGGACTCGTACGACGTGGCGATCTCCTTCGCCCGCTACTGCCTGCCGACGATCTTCTTCATGGGCGTGCACGTGGTGATGGGCCAGGTGCTCAACGCCCGCGGCCGGTTCGGCGCCATGATGTGGACGCCGGTGCTCAACAACATCGTGGTGATCTTCACCTTCCTGATGTTCATCTGGGTCTACGGCCCCTTCAGCAGCACCCGGATGGACTCCAGCACGATCACCTCGCAAGGCGCCCGGCTGCTGGGCATGGGCACCCTGCTGGGCCTGGTGGTGCAGTCCCTGTCGATGCTGCCGTACCTACGCGACGCGGGCTTCAAGTTCAGGCCCCGCTTCGACTGGCGCGGCCACGGCCTGGGCCACACCGCCAAACTGGCGAAGTGGACGTTCTTCTTCGTACTGGCCAACCAGGCCGGGCTGATCGTCGTCACCCAGCTCGCCACCTGGGCGGGCGCCGACGCCGACAAGAGCGGCTATCAGGGCACGGGCATCACCGCCTACAACAACGCGCTGCTGATCTGGCAGATGCCGCAGGCCATCATCACCGTCTCGGTGATGGCGGCGGTCCTGCCGCGGATCTCCAGAGCGGCCGCCGACGGCGACATCACCTCGGTCCGCGACGACATCTCCTACGGCCTGCGGACGTCGGCGGTGGCCATCGTGCCCGCCGGGTTCGCCTTCCTGGCACTGGGCGTGCCGATGTGCGGCCTGCTGTACGCCAGCACCGGCGCGGAATCCGCCCGCAACATCGGCTTCATCGTGATGGCCTTCGGGGTCGGGCTGATCCCGTTCTCCGCCCAATACGTGATCCTGCGCGGCTTCTACGCCTTCGAGGACACCCGCACCCCCTTCTACAACACGGTGGTGGTCGCCGCGGTGAACTCGATCGCCTCCGTCATCTCCTTCCTCATCCTGCCCACCCGCTGGGCCGTGGTCGGCATGGCCTTCTCCTACGGCCTCGCTTACGCGGTCGGCGTCGGGGTGGCCGCCAAGCGGCTGCGCGGGCGGTTGCAGGGCGACCTGGACGGCAAGCGGGTCATGCGCACCTACGCCCGGCTGACCGGCGCCTGCGTGCCCGCCGCCGCGGTGGCCGGGGTCGCCGTGGTCATCATCCTCAAGGCGCTGGGCGGCGGCGCGGCCGGCTCGATGGCCGCCCTGGTGGTCGGCGGCGGACTGCTGCTGGGGGTGTTCGTAATCGCGGCCAAGCGGATGAGAATCGAGGAAATGACCGCGATGATCGGGATGGTGCGGGGTCGTCTCGGCCGCTGAACGCGCGACCCGGCTTTCCCATGCCGTACCGCACAACCATCATGGTGGGCTGTGTGTCGTGCATAGAGCCGGAGTGCGGGCACAATTGTCATCGGCGTGACGTGAGAACGTGCAATGGATGGGGAGGCAGGAACGACGGTGGCGGATCGGAGCACGGCCGCCGTCGGAGTGGCCAACGAGGGCGGCGAGGGTTCGCCCTCCGCCCGGCAGGGCAGCGCCACTCCCGACGGCACCACGACGGACGAGCAGACCAGCGGCACCGCCGAGGACACCACAGCCCAGGAGAAGCCCGACACCGAACCGGCAGCCGTCGAACCGATCGCGGGGCCACCGAGCGAGAGCACCGGCCAGGACACCGTACAGATCGAGCCGGCCGACGAGGACCCCGGCGCCGCCGAACCGACCGAACTCCTCGAAGCCGTCCCGACCGCCGAACCGGCGCGGCCCACCAGCAAGCCCGCCAAGCCCACCAAGCCCGGTGGCACCGAGCGACCCGCCGAAGCCGCGCAGGCGGCCGCAGAGTCCGCCAGGACCGCCACCAAGACGGCCGCCGCACCGCCCGCGCCCGCCCCGGCTCCGGCCAGGCCCCGGATCGCCGCTCCCGATCTGCACAGCGGCCACAAGCTCGCCCGCCGCTACCAGCTCGCCGAATGCGTGACCCGGGTCGACGGCTTCAGCAGCTGGCGAGCGGTCGACGAGAAGCTGCGCCGGGCGGTCGGCGTCCACGTACTGCCCGCCGACCACCCGCAGGTCCGCCCGGTGATGGCCGCGGCCCGCTCCGCCGCTCTGCTCGGCGACCCCCGCTTCGTCCAGGTCCTCGACGCCGTCGAGGACAACGACCTCGTCTACGTGATCCACGAATGGCTGCCCGACGCCATCTCGCTCACCGACCTGCTCAGGACCGGCCCGCTGGAGCCGCACGAGGCGTACCAGATGGTCAGCCAGGTCTCCCAGGGCATGGCGGCCGCCCACCGGGAGGGCCTGGCGCATCTGCGGCTCGATCCCGGCGCGGTGCTGCGCACCGTCTCCGGCCAGTACCGCATCCGCGGGCTCGCCGTCGCGGCGGCGCTGCGCGGCCTCAAGTCGGACCAGCCGCAGCGGCAGGACACCGAGGCGATCGGCGCGCTGCTGTACGCCGCCTTGACCCAGCGCTGGCCGTACGAGGTGGACGCCCACGGTCTGACCGGCCTGCCCAAGGGCGTCGGACTGATCGCCCCCGACCAGGTCCGGGCCGGCGTCCACCGCGGGCTGTCGGAGATCGCGACGCGCGCCCTCGCCAACGACGGTGCCACCGCTTCTCGCGAGGAGCCGCCCTGCACCACCCCGGAGGAGCTGGCCAAGGCCGTCGCGGGTATCCCGCGCATCCGGCCGCCTGAGCAGCCCCCACCGGCCTACGGAGTGGCGTCCTTCCACCGGCCTCCAGCGCCACCGGGGCCCGGTGCCACCCGCCAGGCGACCGTGCTCGCCGGACCGCCGCCCGCGCTGCCGGGCCGCACCGGCCAGGTCCTCAAGTGGGCCGTGGCTGCGCTGCTGATCGTCGCGATCGGCCTGGGCAGCTGGCAGCTCGCGGACACCCTGCAGTCCCGGGAGGGGCGCTCCGCCACCCCGACGCCCACCGGCCAGAAGGGCGGCCAGGCTCCGACGCATCCGTCCGCCAAGCCGATCGCCATCGTCACGGCCAAGGACTACGACCCGTTCGGTAGCGACGGCGGCGAGAACCCGACGACGGTGAAATTCGCCTACGACAACAAACCGTCCACCGCCTGGGAAACCAGTTGGTACAACAGCGCCAACCTCGGCAACCTCAAGCCGGGCGTCGGACTGATCCTGGACCTGGGCAGCGCCAAGAACGTCAGTAACGTGAAGGTGGACTTCGTCGGGCAGACGTCGGTGGACCTGCTCGCGGCGCCCACCGCGACGACGACGATGCCGACCGGCTTCACGACCTTCTCCAAGGTCGCCAGCGGTTCGGGCACGGAAGTGACGCTGACCCCGACCAGCAAGGTGTCCGCGCGCTTCCTGCTGGTCTGGCTCACCACACTGCCGCCCACCTCGGACGGCCACTTCCGTGGCAAGGTCTCCGAGATCCACGTCACGGGCTGAACAGCCGACGGCCGGCGGACGAGGGGGCCTGCTGTGGAGGGAAGCACACTCGGTGACGCCGAGCTTCTCGCTCGCCATGTCGCGGGTGACCCCGACGCGTTCGGCGAACTGGTGCGGCGTCATCGGGACCGGCTCTGGGCGGTTGCCCTGCGCACCCTGGGGGACCGTGAGGAAGCCGCTGACGCCGTCCAGGACGCGCTGGTGTCCGCCTTCCGCGCCGCCCATACCTTCCGCGGCCAGTCGGCCGTCACCACCTGGCTGCACCGCATCACCGTGAATGCCTGTCTGGACCGGATACGGCGGGCCGCTTCCCGGCGCACCTCACCAGTCGCGGACGAGCAGAACCTCGACGCGCTCATGGAGCCGCATGAGTCCGCGGAGGCACCCGCCGAGCGCGGTGAACTGCACCAGGAGCTGCTGGCGGCGCTCGCCACGCTCCCCATCGAGCAGCGTGCCGCGCTGGTGCTGGTCGATATGCAGGGCTATCCGGTCGCCGAAGCCGCCGCGGTTCTCGATGTGCCGATCGGCACCGTGAAGAGCCGCTGCGCCCGCGGGCGGGCCCGTCTGCTGCCGCTTCTGCGTCACCTACGGGCCGGCACTGTGGAGGCATCGGCCGGGCCGGCCGCACCGACAGCCGATCGGCCATCCCCTGATCGGCCACCTGGACAGCGGCCCGCCGCGGAGGACGGACGGAACCGGGCGGAGGGGACATCCGTCCCACCGGCAGGATCGACGCAGGACGGAGGTGGACACCGATGACGTCGGTACCGGACAGCAAGCCGCATCCCGAGGTCGCGGAGATCTCCGACCTGACCGAGGACCTGCTCACGCCGGAGCGGGCGGCAGAGGTCCGCCTGCACCTCGCGGACTGCTCGCTCTGCGCCGAAGTACTGGTCACCCTCACGGAGATCAGCGGCCTGCTCAGTGACCTGCCGGCGCCGAAGCGGATGCCCACCGACGTGGCCGATCGGATCGACGCGGCACTCGCCACCGAGGTAGCGGGCGACCAAGAGGGTCGGCCCGAAGTTCCACACCGCGATGTTCCACGTGGAACATCGCCGAACGGAGCGAGCCGTGTTCCACGTGGAACATCCGCCACTCCCGTCGGTCGTCCTGCTGCCGGAACGGGACCGGGCCGGTCCGACCAGTCCGGCCGACGTCGGCGCCGGGCCTTCACGCTCGCGACCGGCTGGGCGGTCGGATTCCTGGCACTCGGCGGCATCGTCTACGGGGTGGTGTCGGCCGGGGGAAACTCGTCGAGCAACGACACCAGCGCCGCCGGCGCCAAGCGACTGGACTCCACGCCGGTGACAGGTTCGATCGCGGACCAGGTACGGCAGCTGCTCGCCGGGACCTACTCCCCGAACCGGGCCGGCGGTGGTGCCACTGCGGCCCCCGACCACGACAGCACCCCGCTGCTCAGCGGGCCCAGTATGGGCGCCGGCTCGACGCCGAACCACCGACAGGACCAAGGCCAGGGCCAGGTTGTGGCCGACACGCCTTCATGTGTGCTCAAGGCCACGCACCGGACCGAGACGCCATTGGCCGTCGGCGAGGACCGATTCCAGGGCATCGAGTCGTATCTCGTGGTGCTGCCGCACCCAGCCGACAGCAGCCTCGTGGACGCCTTCGTCGTCAACGCCTCCTGCTCGGCCGACACTCCGGGCAAGGTCCTCTTCCAGAGCACCTATCCCCGTCAGTAGCCGGTGCCGGACGGGCACACGAGCGGCGTACCGACATGGGAATGCCGGGCCCGTAGTATCCGTTAGGGAGGACGAGAGTCCAGCCAGGGCCCCGCAGTAGTTCGCAGAGACGAGGAAAACTCCGTGACCGACGTCCGTAACGTGATCATCATCGGCTCAGGGCCCGCGGGGTACACCGCTGCGCTCTACACGGCGCGTGCCTCTCTCAACCCGCTGGTCTTCGAAGGCTCCGTGACCGCGGGCGGTGCGCTGATGAACACCACCGAGGTGGAGAACTTCCCCGGGTTCCGGGACGGCATCCTGGGCCCGGATCTGATGGACAACATGCGGGCCCAGGCCGAGCGCTTCGGCGCCGAGCTGATTCCGGACGACGTCGTCGCGGTCGACTTCAGCGGTGACATCAAGACGGTCACCGACTCGGCGGGCACGGTTCACCGGGCGCGAGCCATCATCGTCACCACCGGCTCGCAGCACCGCAAGCTGAACCTGCCCAACGAGGACCAGCTCTCCGGCCGCGGCGTCTCCTGGTGTGCCACCTGTGACGGCTTCTTCTTCCGCGACCAGGACATCGCTGTGGTCGGTGGTGGCGACACCGCGATGGAGGAGGCGACCTTCCTCTCCCGGTTCGCCAAGTCGGTGAAGATCGTGCACCGCCGGGACACTCTGCGGGCATCGAAGGCAATGCAGGAGCGGGCGTTCGCCGACCCGAAGATCTCCTTCGTCTGGGACAGCGAGGTGGCGGAGGTCACGGGTGACGGCAAGCTCGCCGGCCTGACGCTGCGGAACACGAAGAACGGCGAGACCTCCGAACTGCCGGTCACCGGACTGTTCATCGCGATCGGCCACGACCCGCGGACCGAGCTGTTCAAGGGTGTGCTCGACCTTGATGCCGAGGGGTATCTCACCGTGCAGGCGCCGAGCACCCGCACCAACGTCCCGGGGGTGTTCGCCGCCGGAGATGTCGTGGACCATACCTACCGCCAGGCGATCACCGCCGCCGGCACCGGCTGTTCGGCCGCGCTGGATGCCGAGCGCTACCTCGCGGCGCTCACCGACGCCGCGAAGACCGCCTGACCTCGGGTCAGCACTCCCCCCCATACGCACCACAACCTGATTGAGGAGGCCCGCCGTGGCCGAGAACACCACGGGCGACACCAAGCCCAAGCACGTGACGGACGCAACCTTCGCGGAGGAGGTCCTCGCCAGCGACAAGCCTGTGCTGGTCGACTTCTGGGCCGAATGGTGCGGCCCGTGCCGCCAGATCGCCCCGTCGCTTGAGGCAATCGCCGCGGAGCACGCGGACGAGATCACCATCGTCAAGCTCAACATCGACCAGAACCCGGTGACCGCGGCCAAGTACGGTGTCATGTCGATCCCGACGCTCAACGTCTACAAGGGTGGCGAGGTCGTGAAGACCATCGTCGGCGCGAAGCCGAAGGGCGCCCTCGTCAGGGACCTCGCCGACTTCATCGGCTGACGCAGTCCCGGGCCCGCTGGGCCAAAGCAAATGGCGGTGGTCGTGTTCCACGTGGAACACGACCACCGCCATTTCTGTCGCCGGACCGATCATAGCGGC